>JBBRKH010000018.1:0-14809 GCA_038217965.1 Sphingomonadales bacterium
ACATTCGAGCGGGTGCAGCTGCGCGAACTGGTCGTTTTGAAAAAGAATGGCAAGCGCGAAGGCTTCGAGCGGGAAAAGCTGGTGCATTCGGTGATGATTGCCTGCCGGAAGCGGGAAATCGATTCCGACAGGATCGAGCGATTCGTGTCTGCCGTGCAGCGGCAGCTGGAAGCGATGGGTGAAGCCGAAGTGGAGGCAGGGCAGATTGGCGCTCTGGTGATGCAGGGCCTGGAGCGCCTGGATTCGGTTGCCTATGTGCGCTTTGCCAGCGTCTACAAGGATTTCCGCGAGGCGCGCGATTTCGAAACCTTCGTTGGCGGATTGTCGAAGGCCATCTCCAAGGCAGATTAGGACTGGCAGCCGGCAGAGGCATGGTCGCCTGATTGCCCGCCACGCCAAGATAATCGAACGGTAGTGGTGGTGCCAAAGTGGTGCGTGCCGCCTGTCTGCATGCCAAGCCGACTCTGGCCGCATCCCGAGCCTTTGGTCCAGAGCCCCCGGCCGACGGGAGGCCGGCCCCATGCGCCCGGAGTGTCGCAAAATCGGCACCTCACATTCGGCCAGATTTAACAATTGGTAACTTTTTGAATTTTGTCACATCACTTGCAAGAATTTAGAATCGTGATATGTCTTGGATTGGGTGGCCAAAAAAATAAATGTTACTTTTGTGCAGTTGCAGCGGATTTGAAAGTGGCAGGGAACGCTGTTTTCAAGCTGCTTCCGCGCAGCGGGAATACTGTGACTTCGAGATTTAACCAATTGATACAATGAGCCGTAACTTTAGGTATGGCCGGTGGCAGGCAATTCTTCGCAGTTTCTCTTGGTGGTCGATAATCAAGGGTCGTTGCATGAAGCGTTTGAGCAGATGACGGTTGCAGACACGGTTGCTGTGCGTGGTGGGAATTCCGTTTGTCGAGGAGGGTCGGTGTGGTGGCAGGACAGACAAAGGCTGGTGCGTATGCTGTGCAAACGCAGACGCCCTCAGTGGCCGGGGCGGGCTATCCCGACGCGCAGCGGGCAATGCTGCCTTCGCCGCGCTTTGCGCAACGCTAAGGTCGGCCGATCGTGCGCAAGGTTTTGGCAATCGCTTCGGGTGGTGGGCATTGGGTTGAACTCGCGCGGCTCCTGCCCTCGTGGGACGGATGCCATGTTGCTTATGTGACCACCAGCGAAGAGTATCGCCAGCTCATGGCCGACATTGCAAGAGATCGCGGCAATCCGGCACCTTGCTATCATGTGATTCTGGAAGCCAATCGCTGGCGCAAGTCACGGCTTGCGGTGCAGCTCGCCAAGATCGTCTGGATCATGCTGAAAACGCGGCCGGACGTGGTGATAAGCACGGGTGCCGCACCAGGCTATTTTGCCCTGCGCATGGGCAAGCTGCTCGGCGCCAGAACGATCTGGGTGGACAGCGTCGCCAATGCCGACGAAATGAGCCTTTCTGGTATCCGCGCCAGGCCATACGCCAGCCTCTGGCTGACCCAATGGCCCGAACTGGCGCAGCCGGACGGACCCTATTATCGCGGATCGGTGCTGTGATATTTCTGACGATCGGCAGCCACGAACCGTTCGACCGATTGGTGCGCGCGGTCGACCATTGGGTGTCCACGCGCCCCGAAGCCAAGGTGTTCGGCCAGATCACGGGGCCGTCGCCCGAGCAGTATCTGCCGCAGAATTTCCCTTGGGTCGCGAAGCTTTCGGCGGCGGACTATCAGGCCACGGTGGCAGAGGCGGATTTTCTCGTTGCCCATGCCGGAATGGGCTCGATCATATCGGCCCTGATGGCGAAGAAACCCATCGTCGTACTGCCGCGCCGCGGGCATATGATGGAAACGCGCAACGATCACCAGTTTGCAACGGTGGCCAGGTTGCGCGCGATCCCAGGAATTTTTGTGGCGTTGACGGATGATGATCTTCCAGCGCAGATGGATGCGGTGTGGGCACGGCATTCGGCAATCGATACGGCAGCACTTTCCCCCTTTGCCGATGAACGGCTGATCAGCGCGCTGCGCGAAACAATCATGGCGGGTTGAAGCGCCAGTCCTGCGCCGATTCGCTGGCGACAGTTCAAGGCAGGAAGCTGGGAGCTCTTCCGCCTGTTCCAGGCATGCTCAATTCTAGCCGCCTGTTCCAGGCTCGGTAAACTCTATCCGCCTGTTCCATGCTCGGGCGAAAAATGCTCGTCGAATTTGTTGGCAATGCCTTTCCATTCCTCCGCATCGGCAGGGGTCTCGCCTTTCACGGTGATGTTGGGCCACTCGGCGGAAAACTTGGCGTTCAACTCGGTCCATTTGTCGAGGTTGGGTTCGGTGTCGGGCATGATCGCTTCCGCGGGGCACTCCGGCTCGCAAACGCCGCAATCGATGCATTCATTGGGGTTGATCACAAGCATGTTCTCGCCTTCGTAGAAACAATCGACGGGGCAGACTTCCACGCAATCCATATATTTGCACTTGATGCAGGCCTCGGTCACCACATAGGTCATCGTGTAGCTATCCCTAGAAAACGGTTCTGGAGCGCTAGCGCGGGCGCTCGCATGCCGTCAATGGGGCCTAGCAGCGCACCGCGGACCAAATGGGCCCGGCAGCGCATCCTAGACGCCCGGCGGAATGTCCGCAGCGCCCATGCTTTCAGGCAGGAAGCAAGGCGTGTTCCTGATGCTGGTGCGAGGCTGCTGGCAGCAGGGGCGTGTAAAGATCGCGCGCTTCCACGAACGGCCCCCGCCGCTCGGCAAGGGCTTCGACGCGCACGGCAACGACTGCATCACCGCGCGGGAAGGACAGAACCGAGCCGGGCCTCACCTGAGCGCAGCTTCGATCGATAACCCTGCCGTCCAGTCGCAATCTTCGGCTTTCGCATAGCTGCTGGGCATCTGTGCGCGTGCCGGAAAGCCGCGCAAACCACAGCCATTTGTCAAGTCTCATGCCGCGTCCATAGACCAAGTGTCAGTCTCCTTTCGGGAAAGGCGGCATGCCTTGGCTAGCCCCCCATCATTTCGCCGAGCCGGGCGAAAGGCAGCGCTGCATCGGCAACAGGCGCGGACTCTCCCGCCTTGCGGCGGAATGCGGGATTGCGGGAACGGTGTTTGAAAGCGAAACCCGGGCTGCCGACATGGCGGAACCCGAGCGCCGCCATCAGTCTGGCAAACTCTTCGGAAGCAAGGCCGAGGCTGGTCATCAATTGCGGATCGGGCTGGATCGGTTTGCCGCCTGCCCGTTCTGCGAGGCGCTGATCATGCACGCTGCGGGCGGTTCGCTCCACCATGTCAACGCGGACTGCAACGCCGGCTACTGCCCAGAAGCCCGCGACGGCATAAAAGCCGGGGGGCGCCGCGGGATCGAGCTTCAGCGATGTGAGCCCTGGCGGGGGGGGCAGCGGCATGGCGGCAATTCCCGCAGCGACGCCCCAGAGCGCAAGGCGCCACCGGGTGGCCTCCGGCCGCAGCGCATCGGCTGCGAACACATGCATCACACCCAGACGGACACCGACACGGCTGAGCGCCCGGCGATCCTCCTGCGTGAGACTGGCAAGCAGCGACGCAACGGACGCGCGCGGCAACGATCCCATCGTCTCCACCAGTTGGACGACGAGGCCGCGCGCTGCGGGTGTAAGCGATGGAGCGGCGGCGGCCAGACGGGTGAGAGCGGACAGATGCTTCGCCTTGGCGGCTTCGACCCAGGCGGTGAGCGCAGTGGAAACGGCAGTTCGGGCAGCGGAATCCAGAGAGTCGAGGCTGCGGTCAAGCTCGACGCGCGGATTGAGCGCGTCCCGGCCGCGGCGGAGCGCCCCCACACGGGCACCGCGCCACAGCAGGCGCGGCGGCATGCCGCCATCGAAGCCGAGCGCGAAATCGCCGTCGTCGCTGGCGGCAAGCGCCAACGCGCGGGCGCGCAATTCCTTGGAGAGGCGGCGTTCGGCGGCGGCAAGCAGCAGCTTTTTCTCGCCCGCGCGGGCGGCCGGATCGGGCGTGAAGGCAAAGCCCTTCAATGTGCCGATGATGGCGCCGTCGACGACCACGGCGCCATCTGGATCGACCTCCACGCGCAGGTCGGGATCGCGCAGCCGAAGGTCTTTCAGCAGCACAGCGGTGCGGCGATCGACGAACCGCTGGGTAAGCCGTTGGTGCATTGCATCCGAAAGCTTGTCTTCCACCTGTCGCGCGCGTTCGGCCCAGCCGGGGGCATCCTCCAGCCAGTCCGAACGGTGCGCCACGTAGGTCCAGGTTCGGGCGGCGGCGATTCGATCGGAAAGGGCTGCGATGTCGCCGGCGACATTGTCCAGGATTGCCAGCTCGGAGCGGATCCATTCCGGCGGCAGGTGTCCATTGCCTTCGGAGAGGTGACGAAACATGCGGCCGGCAAGGCGGGCATGCGCCTGCGCACCGGTTTTGCGATAGTCGGGCAATCCACACGCGGCCCACAGCCGCATGATCGCCGGCTTCCCTTGCGCACGCTCCATCACCCACGGCTCGCCAGCCAGCACCTTCAGCACCTGCACATCAATGGCGTCGTCGCCGCGCCTGAGCTCCGGCGAGGAGGGCAGTGCGTCGAGGCTCATCAACAGCCGGTGCAACGAGGCGAAATCAAGGCGGGCGTTGCGCCATGTGAGGCTGTGCAATGCCGGAAAATCATGCGCTTCGATGGCTTCGATTTCGGCCCGATTCAATGTCGGCGAGCTGCCCTCGTCGGCGCGACCCAGCTGCACGGTGCCGAAGCTGCCGTCGCGCTGGTGCCGGCCGGCGCGGCCGGCAATCTGGGCAAGCTCGGCAACCGTCAGCCGGCGGTGGCGACGGCCATCGAACTTGGACGACGCGGCAAATGCGACGTGGCCGATGTCCATGTTAAGCCCCATGCCGATGGCATCGGTGGCTACGAGATAATCGACTTCGCCGGACTGGTAGAGCGCCACCTGGGCATTGCGGGTGCGTGGGCTGAGACCGCCCATGACGACCGCGGCGCCGCCCTTGTGCCTGCGGAGCATCTCGGCGAGCGCATACACGTCTTCGGCCGTGAACCCGACGATTGCCGATCGCGGCGGCAGGCGGGACAGCTTCTTCGGCTCGGCATACTCCAACCGCGAGAATCGCGGGCGCGCGACGATGTCGGCATCGGGCAGCAGCCGGCGGACCATCGGGCGGAGCACATCGGATCCGAGAATCATGGTTTCCGCAGTGCCGCGCGTGTGCAACATCGCATTTGTGAAGACATGGCCGCGCTCCGGATCGGCACCCATCTGGCCTTCATCTATCGCGACGAAGGGGAAGCTGCGATCGGTGACCATGCTTTCGGCGGTGCACAGAAAATAGCGCGCGCCCGCCGGCACAATGCGCTCTTCGCCGGTGACGAGAGCAACCTGCGGCGCGCCCTTCAGGGCAACCACTCGATCATAGACTTCCCGGGCAAGCAGGCGGAGCGGAAAGCCCATCATGCCACCGGCGTGCGCACACATGCGCTCGACTGCGAGATGGGTTTTGCCGGTGTTTGTAGGGCCGAGCACGGCGGTGAGCTGGGCGCCAAGGCGGCCGTAGCCCGACCCGCCGGAACCCTGGCCGCTCATGCCGGCGCGCTGCTCAACGCGCTGGAATCCGGCGCCGGGGTCTATCGTTTTTCATCGTGCAGGGTTGGAGATGGAATGCAGCAGCCGAAGCTGCAAGGGGGGCTCAGGGCAACCTGACAAATCCGGCATGGACTGAAGCCTCACATGTCTGACACCCATATCTTGTGTCACAAGCAAAAGCGCCACGCAAGTGGTGGTTTGATGACAGCAAAAGACCAGCCCGTTGCTGCATTGAACAGGCGCGCGATGCATCTCATCGCTGAAGCGGGGCGTTTCGTCGCAGGTGCGGCGGTCATGCAAACTTCGCCAATTGACCCTGTCAGTGCTTTGAATCACGATTGCAGAACAAGGATTTAGGGTCGGGATTTTGCACCATTGCGACAGATTTGTTGCTTGCCATGGGAGGTTGGCCCGAACTGCCTTGGTGCAGGGTCGCGGACAAGGGGTCGTCTTTGGTGCATGCAGATGTCTGGATATTGCGCCGATGAGCCAGGTGATGTGGTTGTGACGCAAGGGCTTTTCCCCGCTTCGACAGTGGCGGGCTAGCGTGGCAAGCGCTGCCGGCCTGAGCTTTGGGCAAGTCGCTGCGGGACCTTCGACGCAGCCATTCATGCTGCTGCCCCGGCTTCGGCATTCCCTGCGTATGCCGGCACCGAACGAGCTTCGGCTTGATCGGCTCGGGGTGGGCCTTTCCGACCGCGAACTGTTGGTGGATCTGGGCGATTGCATCGGATCGGGCCGCTGGTGGCGCGGCGCAGCGACGCTTGCGGTGCTGGTGGGGGCGGCGGGCGCGCTTGCTCTGAAAGTGCCGCTTCTGACCGGCGCAGTGCCACCAATGCGCAGCGCAGCGACCGTGGAGGAAAACCGCGCGGGCGCGATTGCGCCGCGCAAGTTCGGGAGCGCAACGGGGCGGACTGTGCCACCCACGTCGGCCGTGCGGCGGCTGACCGAAGCGCCGGAGCGCCCGCGCATCGAATTGCGCGCGCGGGTGGGTGAAGGCGGGCTGGAGTCCGCCCTGCGGCGCTCCGGCGTCGGACGCGAAGATCTGCTCGCGCTCGGTGGGTTGATGAACGGCACGATCAACCTGCAGGGTCTGAAGCCCGGCACCCAGCTTTCTATGGTGATGGGCCGTCGCTCCACGCGCGCCGATCCGCGGCCGCTGGTGTTTCTCGGCTTTCGTTCGGCGTTCGACATGCGCCTGGAGGTGGCGCGCGATGCGGCCGGCGCACTGGCGATGAAGCGTATTGCCATCAAGGTGGACGAAACGCCGTTGCGCGTGACCGGGCTTGTGGGGGGATCGTTGCACCGGGCCGCGCGCGCTGCGGGCCTGCCGGCAGGTCTGGTGGCCGATTATGTGAAGCAGATGTCGTATGTTGTCGATTTTCAGCGCGAAGTCGGCGGCAAGGATCGGTTCGAATTCATTGTGGAGCACCGGCGTGCGGAAACCGGCGAAACCGAAATGGGACAGCTGCTGTATGCCGGCCTGCAGAATGGCAAGCAGCAGATATCGCTGATGCGCTGGGGCAATGGCGGGCAATTCTTCCGTGGCAACGGGGAAGGCGCGAAAAAAGGGCTGATGCGCACCCCGGTGGAAGGGGCGCGGCTATCCTCGGGATTTGGTATGCGATTCCATCCGATCCTGGGCTTTTCGCGGATGCACCAGGGAGTCGATTTCGCAGCCGCAACCGGCACGCCGGTGTTGGCGTCGGCGGCCGGCCGGGTGATCCAGTCGGGCTGGGCGGGCGGCTATGGCAATGTGATACACATCGATCACGGGAAGGGGCTGGTGACCCGCTATGCGCACCTGTCACGGCTGATTGCCAAGACCGGGCAGGCGGTGGGGCAGGGGCAGCGCGTCGGGCTGGTTGGCTCCACCGGCCTCTCCACCGGGCCGCACCTGCACTATGAAGTGTGGCAGAACGGCCGTCCGGTGGATCCGCGCCAGACGCGGTTCCAGACCGGTGCGCAGCTTGACGGGCGCGATCTTGCAGCGTTCAAGGCTGAAATGGCGCGGTTGAAGCGGCTTGCAGCGGCAGGCAGCGAGCCGGTGGTGGCAGCGGTGGCTGCGAAGGGGGCACAGACCTGAGCAGAACCCCGCGCGCGGTGTGCCCGAGGTCCCAGCTTTAGCCGCTACTACGGCCGGCCGGGTTGTGCAGTGTGGAAAGCCATGGGGGTAAAGGCAAAAGTGCCTGATTCTACTCCGCCGCGCGGATACGCGTCGCCATCCAGCCGGAGCCGACCATCATGTTGCCGCTGACTTCGCCTTGCAGGGTAGCACCGTTGCTGCGGGTCAGGCGGACGCCGGTGCCGCGCATACGTCCGTCGGCGATGGGATTGCCCTTGGCGGCGCCGAGCATCTGGAAGCGTTGCGCAAGCTGCGTCACGAAGCGTTCGTTGCCGATTTCGAACGCCCAGCGCCCGGAAGCGTCAGCAGGGACGATCCAGAAGAAACCGGTGGCATCATCGGTGACGATGGTTTGATCCGGCGTCCACTCGGCCATGTCGAAGGCGTGGCTGGCGATACGGGTGCCGGGCTTCATTTTCAGCAACGTGTCGCGCAATTTGAGATTGAGGCTGGGCAAAAGATACAGTGTGACGACGGTGGCGCGCGAGAAATCGCTCTGGAAGATGTCGGCGGTTTCGAAGGTCACCTTGGCGCCGACGCCTTCCTTTGCGGCGCTGCGGAGCGCCAGCATCACCATGTCGGGATTGTATTCGATGCCGTGGGCGCGGGCGCCGAAATCGCGGGCAGCGGCGATCGCGATGCGGCCGTCGCCGGAGCCGAGATCGACGACATAGTCGCGCGGACCGACTTCGGCGGTGGTGAGCATGGCCTTGATGAGGCTGTCGGGCGTGGGCACCCAGATCACATCCTTGCCATCCTGCCCGATTTGCGGCTGGTAGCGGGCGTCACCGGCCGGCTTGCTCTGCAGCAGCGGCATCAGGCCGCTGGGTCCTTCATAGGCCAGCGGATTGCCGATAATCGGGCCGCGCAGCGGATCGGGTGCCACCGGGCTGGCCTGGATGATCTTGATCTGCGCCATCGTGCCGCCGGCGGTCGTCGTCAGCAGCAGCATCGCTAGGGCTTTGAGCAGGCTGTTCACACCGCTGTTCTGGCAGGAAAATGCGACTTTCGCGAGAGGTGACTGTGGCTCTCAGGCGACAGCTGGTGGCAAATCCGGGGTCCAGCGGCAATAAAGCGCGGTGGGCAGCAGAAGCCCGCGGGCTTCCTCGCGGATGGCCATTTCGCCGCTTTCCAGCTGGCCGGGTGGGAAGGCCGTGTCTTGCATGAGAGCGTCCAGTGCGACGGCGGACAGGCGCAGGGCATAGGTGGTGAGGATCAGGAGCTTGCTATCGGCATCGAGAAGCTGGGCGCAATCGGCGAGGAGGTCGGGGAGATGCTGCGTGAGCTCCCACACCTCGCCCTCCGGGCCACGACCAAATTTGGGGGGATCGAGCAGGATGGCGTCGTAGCGTTTGCCGCGTCGCACTTCGCGGGCGACGAATTTCCGGGCATCGTCGGTCAGCCAGCGGATGGGGGCGTTGTGCATGCCCGAAAGCACAGCATTGGCCCGGGCGGCCTCGACCGCCTTCTTGCTGGCATCCACATGGGTGACGCGGGCGCCGGATTGCGCGGCTACCAGCGACGCAGCGCCGGTGTATCCGAACAGGTTGAGCACCTCGCTGCCGGGCGCGCAGACCTTGGCAAGCGAAGCCCAGTGCGGCGCCATGTCGGGGAAAAAGGCGAGGTGGCGAAACGGCGTGCAGGCAGCATGCAGTTTGATGCCGGCCTGCTCGATGGGCCAGCTGGGGGGGAGGTTGGCGCTGAAATGCCAGCGGCCGCCGCCTTCCTCGTCGGAGCCGCCGATGAATTCGGCATCGGCGGGCCAGTCCAGGCTTGCCGGGCGCCACATGGCCTGCGGCTCGGGCCGGATGAAGCGCCAGGGCCCACAGCGTTCCAGCTTGCGGCCATGGCCACTGTCCAGCAAGCCATAGTCCGTACTGGGTTCAGCGACCAGAACGGGCAGGTTCATGCGAAGGCTTTGGCGGCGAGCGCATCGGCCTTGGGGCCGACGGCCGCGAAAGCAGGAGGCGTTGCCAGCATCGCGGCGCCGGCGGCCCGTACGGTGAGGACATCGGCGGCCTCGATTTCGGCGATCATCTCGGCTGCCGGGATGACACGGCCGAACACGAGCAGGCTGCGACCGATCCAGTCGGCCTGGCCGGAGCAGCCCTCCAGCGCCATCAGCAGGCCGGCCATGAGCTGGGCCTTGGCGCGACGGAGTTCCGCTTCGGTCAGCGTGTCGGCGGTTTGCGCCATGACATCTTGAGCAAGCGATAGCGCGGTGGCAGCATCCTTCGGACGGGTGGCCGCGTAGAGCGAGAGGATCCCGGAATCGCTGTGCGGACTGTGCGAGGCGCTGACGGAATAGGCGAGGCCGCGCTCTTCGCGCAATTCCTGGAACAGGCGGGACGACATGCCCCCGCCGAGCGCGGTGGCGAACAGCTGCGCGGCATAATAGTCCGGCGCGCGGGAATGCGGGCCTTCGTAGGCCAGCGTCAGGTGCATCTGCTCGGATTTCCGGTGTTCGCCGGCGCTGCCTCCGACCCAGCGGGAGGCGTCTGCGGCGGAGGCGGCGGAGGGGGATAGCGTGCCGAACAGGGCTTCGGCCTGGCGGACGAGGGCGCCATGATCAACGCGCCCGGCGGCTGCCAGGACGAGGTTTCCGGCGCGGTAGTGGGTGCTTCGCCAGTGCGCGAGCGAGGCTGCATCGAGCATGGCGAGGCTCGCTTCCGTGCCAAGGACGGGGCGACCGATCGATTGATCGGGGTAGCAGCGCTCCTGCAGCAGATCGAAGACCAGATCGTCGGGCGTGTCGAATGCCTCGCCGATTTCGGAGAGGACGACGGCCTTTTCGCGCTGCAGGTCATCAGCGTCGAAACGCGGCGAATTGACCAGATCGGCGATCATCTCGACGGCGAGCGGCAGGTCGGCGGCAAGCGTCCGGCCGTGGAACACGGTCATGTCGCGCGAGGTCCAGGCGTTCAGCGAGCCGCCGACATCCTCGATCTCCTCCGCGATGCGGCGGGCGGTGCGGGACTGGGTCCCCTTGAACAGCATATGTTCGAACAGGTGGGCGAGGCCGTTTTCGCTCTGCCTTTCATGGCGTGCACCCACGTTGGCGTTGAGGCCGACGGCGGCCGTCTCGCACCCCGCCATGCCGAGGCTGGCAATGGTGAACCCATTGGAAAGCTGTGTTATTTCTGGAGTCATGCGGTTCCTGCAATGTAGGCTTTCAGCGCGTTGATATCGGCGGGGAGCCGCTCATAGCGTTCGGCGCGTTCGAAGATGTGGGCGATGCGGCGGGGGAGCGGCGGGCGAACGCCGGCCGAACGTTCGACGGCATCGGGGAATTTCGCCGGGTGGGCGGTGGCCAGCGTGACGATTTGGCCGTTCAGCCTGCCGGCGTGGGTCCGCGCCGCTGCCAAGCCGATGGCAGTGTGCGGATCAATCAGCTGGCCGCACTGCGACCAGGCCCAGCGCAGAGACTGCATCATGCGGTCTTCACCAACCGTTTCCGCCAGAAAGAGGGCGCTCGCCTGTTCGCGCTGGTCAGCAGTGAGCGCCATCTGGCCGGTGGCTTCGAAGCCGGCCATTGCAGCCGCGCAGGCGGCGCCATCACGGCCATGCAGATCGAACAGCAGGCGCTCGAAATTGCTGGAGACCTGGATATCCATCGAGGGGGTGGCGGTCTGGGTGATGCTTCCAACCGAATAGTCGCCCTGGTTGAGTGCGCGGGACAGGATGTCGTTGACGTTGGTGGCGACCAGCAGTCTGCCGATCGGCAGACCCATCTGCGCGGCCGCATAGCCGGCGTAGACATCACCGAAATTGCCGGTGGGAACTGCGAAGTTGATGCGCTTTTCGGGCGCGCCGAGGCGAACGGCGGCGTGAAAGTAATACACGATCTGCGCCAGCAGGCGGGCCCAGTTGATGCTGTTGACCGCGGACAAATTGTATCTGGCACGGAAGGCGGCGTCGTTGAAAAG
Organism: Sphingomonadales bacterium; assembly: GCA_038217965.1. GTDB lineage: Bacteria > Pseudomonadota > Alphaproteobacteria > Sphingomonadales > Sphingomonadaceae > Sandaracinobacteroides. Next base: position 11,608 of record JBBRKH010000018.1, read on the forward strand.
GGCCTTCACCAGCGCCTGCGCGTCGTCAAAGGTGCCGTCGATCGCGATGTTGTGGACATTCGCGGCCTGGATGGTGGTCATCTGCCGGCGCTGCACATCGCTGACGCGGCCTGCGGGGTGCAGCATGAAGATGGCGATGCCGGGTCGGCCGGCGACCGCCTGGATGGCGGCCGATCCGGTGTCCCCGCTGGTCGCCCCTACGATCGTCAGATCGCGCGACTTGTCGATGAATTCGGCAAACATCCCGCCCAGCAGTTGCAGGGCGATATCCTTGAAGGCGAGTGTCGGGCCGTGGAACAGCTCCAGCAGCCAGTGGCGGTGATCGAGCTGCACCAGAGGCGCGACGGCGGCGTGGCCGAAATCGCCGTAGGCGCTCGCGATCAGGCGCTTCAGGGTGGCGTCATCGAGGCTGCCGACAACGAAGGGTCGCATGATGCGGAATGCAGTCTCGGGGTAGCCGAGGCCGTCGAGAGCGGCAATTTCGGTGGGCGAGAACTGCGGCCATATGCGCGGCACATAGAGGCCGCCGTCGCTGCCGAGACCGGCGAGAGTTGCGTCGCGGAAGTTCAGGACGGGGGCTGAGCCGCGGGTGCTGATGTATTCCATGTTGCGCGTGGGTTAGGCGGCTGGTGGCTTGGGTGCAAGTTTCCAGCGGCGGACGTAGAGCGCGTAGATGACGGCGAGAATGGCGGCGAAGCTGAACCACTGGATAGCGTAGGACAGGTGGTTGTTGGAGATGGTGTCCAGGCCGGGAGACGCGCTGGGGAAGAGGGGAGCGGTTGCTGCGCTGTTCACGATCAGCCAGCCTTTGCCGCTGCGCACCAGAGTGCCTTCGACCATCCCATTGTCTGAACCCAGCTGCACCGTATCGGGGCGGGCCGACCAGCCATAATCCAGTGTTACCGGTTCGACGCCGGCCTGGCATCGCGCGAGGTGCGAATAGCCGGTCTGGCCATCGAGATTGCGGCCAGCGCGAATGGTCGGTGCTCCGGCGCCGCACTCGAGCTTCAGACGCACGAGTCGGAACTGCGCGTTTTGCGGAATGGGCTGCGAGCCGATGTCCAGCAACGGCGCGGTGCTGTTGGCCGCAAGCTCGATCAGCAAAGCCTCTTTCCACTGCATCCGCTGCAGCTGCCAGAACCCGAAACCGATTAGAATGGGCATCGCGATGGCCACAATGAACGTTGGCAGAAAGGGCAGGGTTGGCAAAACGGGAAAGCCCCGGCGCTTGCGCACCGGGGCCGATGGTTCCCGATTGGAGGTCGGCTCAGTTGCCAACCACGGCGGCCCCGAAGTTGGAGCCCCAGATGTAAATCGTCAGGAACAGGAACAGCCAGACGACATCGACGAAATGCCAGTACCAGGCGGCGGCCTCGAAGCCGAAATGCTGCTTCGGCGTGAAATCGCCGGCGTAGGCGCGCCACAGGCACACAGCGAGAAAGATGGTGCCGATGACGACGTGGAAGCCGTGAAATCCGGTCGCCATGTAGAAGGTGGCGCCGTAGATGTTGCCGGCCATGCCGAAGGTGGCGTGGCTATATTCATAGGCCTGGAGCGCCGAGAACAGCAGGCCGAGGATGACCGTTGCCCACAAGCCCTGTTTCAGGCCCTCGCGGTCGTTGTGGATGAGCGCGTGGTGTGCCCAGGTGACGGTGGTGCCCGAAAGCAGCAGGATGAGAGTGTTCAGCAGCGGATAGACGAACGGGTCCAGCGGCTCGATCCCGACCGGAGGCCATTGGCCGCCGACGGCTGCACCTTGGTGCGGGAACAGCGAGGCGGCGAAGTAGGCCCAGAACCAGGCGACGAAGAACATGACCTCGGATAAGATGAACAGGATCATGCCGTAGCGGTGGTGCAACTGGACCACGGGTGTATGATCGCCGCCATTGGCTTCGGCACGGACATCGGCCCACCAGAAGAACATGGTGGCGAGAACGCCGGCAAAGCCGACACCGGCGACCAGCCAGCCGAGCGACAGTTCATGCCACCACGCAACGAAGCCGCCGAGCATGACCATTGCGGAAATTGCGCCCATCAGCGGCCAGGGGCTGGGGGGCAGGATGTGGAAATCGTGGGTTTTTCCGGATGCCATCATGTTCACCTGTTGTCGTTCGGGTCTGCCATAAGGCAGCGCGCGGTGACGCGCCAGCTTTCAGCGGGCTGAAATGTCTGCTTTGCCAGTTGCGTAGATGCCGGGGGCTCGGGTCGGCTCATCCACCGGGAAAAAGGTATAGGACAAGGTGATTTCGTCGATGTTGCGGGCGTCCGGATCATCGAGAATGGCCGGATCGACATAATAGACGATCGGCATTTCGACCTTCTGGCCCGCCTGCAAGGTCTGCTCGTTGAAGCAGAAGCACTGGATTTTCACGAAATATTTGCCGGCGGCGGCCGGCGAGACGTTGAAAGTTGCAGTGCCGGTGGAGGGCGTATCGGAAAGGCTGGCGGCACTATACCAGGCCATGGCCTGCTCGCCGATCCGTATCTTTACACCAGTGTCGACGGGAGCGAACTTCCACGAGAGGCCGCGCACATTTCCATCGAAGCGCACCTTGATGCTGCGCCCGCCGAGTGCTTGCAGCTGGGCCGGCGTTGCGAGGCCTGATACGCTGCCGGCTTGCGTTGTGCCACCGAAGCCGGTGACCTGGCAGAAGATGCGGTAGAGCGGAACGCTGGCATAGGCGAGTCCGACCATGCTTAACGCCATGAGGGCGGCGAGAAGCCCGGTGCGGATGCGGGCCGAGTGCGTATTGCCGAGTGAGGCGCTCATCCGGCGATCCGCGATACCGTGATGCCGTAGAACAGCATGGCGAACGCTGCCAGCACGATACCGATCACCAGATTGCGCTTGCGGCGGCGGGCAACGAAGGCAGCCTCTTCCTGCGGGGTCCAGCTCATGGCCGCATCCAGGCGGCATCGGCGACCAGCACCCCAAACAACAGGAAGAGATAAAGGATGGAGAATTTGAACAACCGCTTTTCAGCCAGCATGTCCGCCGGCTCTTCTGCGGTGGCGCGGGCAACGCCGATGGCCAGCGCGAGGAAGACGACGCCAAGCAGCGCAGCAAACAGGCCATAAAGAGCGCCGGTCAGGCCGAGCGCAAAGGGTGCGACGCTGACCGCGAGCAGGACGATGCTGTAAATCAGGATCTGCCTGCGGGTTTCGGCCAGGCCATGCGTCAGCGGCAGCATCGGCATCTGCG
>JBBRKH010000019.1:0-14041 GCA_038217965.1 Sphingomonadales bacterium
CGTCGATCCGCTGGGCGGCAGTTACTATGTCGAGGCGCTCACCCAGCAGCTGGCAGATGCCGCCTTTGCCCTCATCACCAGGGTCGAAGCCATGGGCGGCATGACCAAGGCCGTGCAGACCGGCTGGCCGAAAGCCGAAATCGAGCGCGCAGCCGCCGAAAAGCAGGCCGGCATCGACACCGGCGACACCATCATCGTCGGCGTAAACCGCTACCGCCCGGCCAACGACGACACCCCCGAGCTGCTGGAAGTGGACAATGTCAGCGTCCGCCAGAGCCAGATCGAGCGCCTCGCCAAAATCCGCACATCCCGCGATGCCGCCCGCGCGCAATCCGCCCTCGCCGCGCTCACGCAAGGCGCTCGCGGCAATGCCAACCTGCTGGCGCTCAGCATCGAGGCCGCCCGCGCCCGCTGCACACTGGGCGAAATCTCCGACGCGCTGGAGCTGGTGTTCGGCCGCCACATCGCCACCCAGCAGCAGGTCACCGGAATCTACGGCCCCCGACTCGCCAATGATCCACTCGCCATCCGTGTCCGCGAAGGCATCGCAAGCCTCACCGCCCGCACCGGCCGCGCACCCCGCGTGCTCATCGTGAAAATGGGCCAGGACGGGCACGATCGCGGCGCCAAGGTCGTCGCCTCCGCCTATGCCGATCTCGGCTTCGACGTCACCGTTGGCCCGCTGTTCCAGACCCCCGCCGAAGCCGCCACCCTCGCCGCCGGCATGGACGTCGACATCGTCGGCGCCTCCAGCCTCGCTGCCGGCCACAAAAGCCTCGTCCCCGCCCTCATCGCCCAGCTGAAGGCATCAGGCCGCCCCGACATCAAGGTCGTCGCCGGCGGCGTCATCCCTTCACCGGATTATGAATTCCTCCGCGCATCCGGCGTCAGCGCCATCTTCGGTCCGGGCAGCAACATCGTCGAATCCGCCGCCGAAATGCTCCGCCTGCTGGGGCACAACATGCCGCCACCCGATGGGGCGGAAGCAGCCGGCTGATCCGCCGACCACATCCGGTCGCCCCCCTCAGAACAGCCCCTCCACCACCCCCTCCGCCGTCAGCCGTATCCCCTCCGCCGCCGGCACCCGCGGCAAGCCCGGCATGGTCATGATCTCGCCGCAGATCGCCACCACGAATCCCGCCCCGGCGGCCAGGCGCACTTCGCGGATCGGCACCACATGCCCGGTCGGGGCGCCGAGCGCCTGCGGGTCGGTGGAAAAGCTGTATTGCGTCTTTGCCATGCACACCGGCAAATGGCCGTATCCTGCCGCTTCCCAGCCCGCCAGTTGCGCGTGCACCCCCGGATCGGCAATGGCCTCCTTGGCGCGATAGATGCGCGTCGCCACCGCATTCATCTTGGCAAACAGCGGCAGATTGTCGGCATAAAGCGGCGCGAACTGTGCGCCGCCGGCATCCACCAGCGCGGCAACCGCATGCGCCAGCGTTTCCGCCCCGGCGCCGCCTTCCGCCCAATGCCGGCAGAGGATTGCCTGCACACCATGCGCCGCAGCCACCGCCTGAATCACCGCAATCTCCGCGTCCGTGTCCGTCCCGAAATGGTTGATCGCCACAACCACAGGCACACCGAACGCGCGAACATTCTCGATATGGCGCACCAGATTTGCAGCCCCGCGCTGCACGGCGTCGGCATCCTCCCGCCCCAGATCGGCCTTCGCCACCCCGCCGTTCATCTTCAGCGCCCGCGCGGTGGCCACGATCACCGCAGCACTGGGTGCCAGCCCCGCCTGGCGGCACTTGATGTCGAAAAATTTCTCCGCCCCCAGGTCCGCCCCGAAGCCCGCTTCCGTCACCACGATGTCGCCCAGCGCCAGCGCCGCGCGCGTCGCGATCACCGAATTGCAGCCGTGCGCGATGTTGGCAAACGGCCCGCCGTGGATCAGCGCCGGATTGCCCTCCAGCGTCTGCACGATGTTGGGCTTCACCGCCTCGGCGAGCAGCACCGCCATGGCCCCGTCCGCCTTCAGATCGCGCGCCGTCACCGGCCGCCGGTCGCGCGTATAGGCCACCACGATGGCGCCCAGCCGCTCCTCCAGATCCGCCAGCCCGTCCGCCAGGCATAGGATCGCCATCACCTCCGACGCCACCGTGATGTCAAAGCCGGATTCGCGCGGAAACCCGTTCGCTGCCCCGCCGATGGACTGCACGATATCGCGCAGCGCCCGGTCATTCATGTCCATCACCCGCCGCCACACCACGCGGCGCACATCGATATCTAGGCGGTTGCCCCAGTGCACATGGTTGTCGATCATCGCCGCCAGCAGATTGTGCGCCGAGGTCACCGCATGAAAATCACCGGTGAAATGCAGGTTGATGTCCTCCATCGGCACCACCTGCGCAAAGCCGCCGCCGGTCGCCCCGCCCTTGGTGCCAAAGCACGGCCCCAGAGACGGCTCCCGCAACGCCAGCACCGCCCGCCGCCCGATCCGGTTCAACGCATCCGCCAACCCCACCGAAGTCGTCGTCTTGCCCTCGCCCGCCGGCGTCGGATTGATCGCCGTCACCAGCACCAGCTTGCCGTGGCGGCCCGGGAGCGATTGCAGCCACACAGGACAGATCTTCGCCTTGTGCCGCCCATAGGGCTCGATCGCATCGGCGGGAATGCCAAGCTTCGCCGCCACCTCGGCAATCGGCAGCAGCTTCGCCGCGCGGGAAATCTCGATATCGCTTTGCATGGCCGTCGTTTAAGCAGCTTTCGCCTCCGGCGGGCAGGGGGATAATCCCCCCGGCAGCCGCCCCGCCCCGCCAACAAGCCAACGCCGCAGGCATCTGCACAGCACGAATCGCGCTCTGGCAATCAGCGTGAAGACCAGCGCCCCCCCTGCAAGGCTGCTCAAGGCTTGCGCCGGAAAGGCCGTAGCACCGACCACACCGGCATCGGGCGAAAGCCCGCAATCATGCAAATCGACCAGGTCACCCCAACTGCCAATACATTTATTTCGTCAATGAAATAATCCGGAATCCATAATTTTTTCTTGCAATCATATCCAGAATGGGGCCAAATTCCGAAATCGGGGGGGCGCGCTGATCGAGTCCCCAAACATTTCGGGGGATCCATCATGAAGCCTGCATTCCTGATCGCGGCCGCATCATTTGCCGTCGCCATGTCCGGATCGGCGTTCGCCAGTCCGGTCATCAAGCCCTATTTCGAATACAAGCCGCCGCGCCATATCGAAATCCCGGGCGATCTGTCCTATGATACCAACGGCAAATCGCCACTCGTCAAGGGCACCGGCCCGTTCGTGCTCGGCTTCGAGGGGTTGAGCCAGTATGACGCCGCCAGCTTCGGCCGCAACTTCATTCCGCCAGACACCATCGGCGCGGTCGGCCTCACGCAATATGTCGAAACGCTGAACGGCACCGTCGGCATCTTCGACAAATACACCGGCAATCCGCTCGCCATCACGTCCGACAATGCCTTCTGGTCGCGCGTCGGCGCGCTGCCCACCAACGGCGACCCGCGCGTGATGTACAATGCCGACGCCCAGCGCTGGATCGTCACCGCCTTCTCGCAGGATGTGGCCAATATCCAGATCGCCATTTCCGACACCGACAATGCGCTCGGAACGTGGAAATCGGTGGTCTTCACCGGTTTTGCCGGTGGCATCGCCGATTATCCCACCCTCGCGCTGGACAAGAATGCCGTCTACATCGGCACCAACAACTTCACCGGTTCCTTTCAGGGCACCACACTGAACGTGATCCCGATCGACAGCCTGTTCAATGCCGGCGCACCCACGGTCGCCAACTTGAAGCAGTTCGTCACGCCCTTCCCGGGCGTGTTCGAGGATCGCGGTTTCGCCCAGCAGGGCGTCAACAGCAGCAGCGCCGGCACCACCGGCAAGGTGGTCGCCGCATCGCTGTTCGCCTTCGATTCGCTCGCCTTCAATGTCAACAATCTCTCATCGACCGATGCCACCGGTGCGACCCTCGGAGCCGTCCAGTTCCTTGGCGAAGCGGCCTTCGCCAGCCCCGGGCCGGGGCGCCAGCCAAGCGCTGCAATCGCTGCCAACCGCCGCGTCATCGATACGCTGGACGAGCGCATCAGCAGCAGCGTCTATGAAGCCAACGGCCTCATCTACATGGTGCATACGGTCAATTCCGGCCTCGATGCGCTAGACGAAACCCGCGTCCGCTATATCGTGATGGATGCCAACACGTTTGCCATCGTCGACGAGGGCGACATCGGCGAAGCCGGCTATGATTATTATCAGGGGTCGATCGCGGTGAACGCGCTCGGCGAAGTGGTGATCGGCTACAACCGGTCCGGTCTCGACGCCGCCACCGGCAAGATCTCCTTCCTCGCCAGCATGTACAAGACCGATGCGCTCGGCCAGCTGGTGCAATTCGGCAGTGAAATCTTCATCAAGGAAAGCCTGACCGACGATTACCACAACGGCAGCGTGTTCGGGCAGCCAGCCGCCGGCCGCCAGCGCTGGGGCGATTACAGCCAGGTGTCGCTCGATCCGTCGGATATTCACAGCTTCTACCTGATCGGCCAGTTTGCGCGGGAATATAATCTGCCGCAGTTCGGCCACCCCAACGGCACCGGCGGCTCGCGCTGGGGCACCTATATCGTCAATCTCACCTTCGCGCAGGATGGCGTGGTGCCGGAACCGGGCACCTGGGCCATGATGATCGCCGGCTTCGGCCTCGTCGGCTTCGCGATGCGCCGCCAGCGGGCCGCCGTGCTTTCGGCATAGCGCCCCGCCGCACGCCGCAAGGCGTGCCACTAATGCCGCCGCAAGGCGCGCCAGCAATCCAGGGGGGGTGTCGGCCAGCAGCCGGCACCCCCTCTTGTCTTTTCCGGAGAACAGCCTTGCGTATCCTGTTAGCAGCAGCACTCATTGCCGGAGCACCCGCCATGGCCACCCCGAAATCTTCCCCGCTAATCGGCAATTGGGGCGGCGACCGCCTCAACCTGGCGCTGTCCGAAACCGGCGGCACCCTCACCCTCGATTGCGCCAGCGGCACGATCGTCGGGCCGGTAAACCCCGACAAAGCCGGCCACTTCAAGGCCACAGGCCAGTGGACACAGCACACCCCCGGCCCCGACCGCGCCGACATCGCTCCCGCATCCGCACCCGCCACGATCGAAGGCCACATAACCGGCCCCACCCTGCACCTCACCGTCACCCACAAAGGTGCGCTGCAACGCTTCACCCTCACCGAGGGCAAACCGGCGAAACTGGTGCGCTGCCTCTAGCCGATTCTCCCAGGGCTCCCGGGGCTTCCGGGGCTTCCGAGGCTCCCGACAAACCGCGCCACCGCCTGCGCCAGGCGCGGCCGCACCGCACCGTGAAACAACCAGTGCCCCACCCCCGGCCACTCCTCATAATCCACCCGTGCCCCCGCCGCCGCCAGCAGCCGTGCCGTCTTGCGCGAAGTCGCCGGCGAAATCGTGCGATCCTCGCGCCCCGCAATCACCAGCGCCGGCATCGTGAGCCGGCCATAATCGACCTGTGAGCCCTTCCTCGAATCCAGCCTGGGCGCGGCAATCTGCGCCATCACCGGCCCCGAATCCCAGGTCAGCTCCGCCAGCCCGGCCCGCATTTCCGCCTCCGGCACACCGTTAAACACCCCCCAGCGCGCTCCCTCCTCGTCCAGCAAGGTCGCCTCCCGCCACCAGCCCCACGTCGTCGTCACGCCCTTCAGCGTGCGCAGCTGCGCCAGCGACACTTTTTGCGCCGCCGAAGATGGCGCTGTGGACAGCAGGATCAGCCCCCGGTGCCGCACCCGCATGGCCAGCAGCTGCGCCAGCAGCCCGCCCATCGAATGGCCCAGGATCACCGGCGGTTCGCCAAGCTCGGCCACCTCGCGCTCGAGCGCATCGACATAATCGGCCAGTTGCAAGCTGGCGAGCGCCGGCGGGGCCGGGCCGCCCGGTGGCACGCCATGGTGCAGCAAAGTGGGTGCGAAACTGCGGATCCCCGCCGCCTCCAGCTCGGCGCGCAGCACGGAAAAGGTGCTGGGCCGGCTCCACATGCCGTGGATCATCAGGATCGGCGGCACCGCCAACTACTTCACCACGCCAGCAGCAGCGAGCGCCGCCAGCGTCACCAGATCGCTCGCCCCCGATGTCATCGGCGCAATCTGCACCGCCTTCGCCATGTTCATCAGCACCGGCCCGATAACCCGGCCGCCACCCAGTTCCTTCAGCAGTTTGGCCGCGATATTGGCCGATTGCAGCCCCGGCATGATGAGCACATTGGCCGGCCCGGTCAGCCGCATGAAGGGATAGATGCTCGCCATTTCGGGGTTCAGCGCCACATCGGGCGAAAGCTCGCCTTCATATTCAAAGCCCGGCCGCGCCGCATCCAGTATGGCCACCGCCTCGTGGATGGCGCCCAGATAGCTGCCCGGCGGATTGCCGAAGTTGGAGTAAGACAGAAACGCCACGCGCGGCTCGATGCCGATCCTGCGGGCCGCCTCCGCCGTCTTGGTGGCGATGTCGGCAAGCTGCTTGCCGTTCGGCCGCTCGGTCACCGTCGTGTCGGCAATCAGAAAGGTCCCCGCCCGGCCGGCAAAGATGTGAAACCCGAACGGCGTCTTCCCCTCCACCGGGTCGATCACCAGCCGAACCTGGTTCAGCACCTGGTTGAAATGCCGCGTCACGCCAGACACCATCGCGTCCGCCTCGCCCAGCTCCACCATCAGCGCGGCAAACACATTGCGCTCGTTGTTCACCATCCGCTGCACATCGCGCTGCAAATATCCGTCGCGCTGCAGCCGGCCATACAGCAGCTCCGACATGCGCGGCACCAGCGGGCTGTTGGCGCTGTTGTGAATGGGATAATTCTCCGGATCGGTCACCCCGATGCGCCGGAACGCCTCCAGGATGGGCTCCTCGCGCCCCACCAGCATCGGTTCGCCGTAGCCAGACGTGCGGAACGACACCGCCGCCCGCAGCACCACCTCCTGCTCGCCTTCGGCAAAAACCACCCGCCGCGGATGCGCCCGCGCCGCGTCAAAGCTCGCCGCCAGCGCCGAAGACGTCGGGTTCAGCCGCGCCCTGAGCTCGTTCCTGTACGAGTCCATGTCGAAGATCGGCTTGCGCGCCACGCCGGAATCCATCGCCGCCTGCGCCACTGCCATCGGCACCCGCTCGATCAGCCGCGGATCAAACGGCGCCGGGATGATATAGTCCGGGCCAAACACATGGCTGCCCCCGTAAGCCGCCGCCACCTCGTCCGGCACCGCTTCCCGCGCCAGCCCGGCCAGCGCATGCGCGGCCGCCACCTTCATCTCCTCGTTGATCTTGGTCGCCCGGCAATCCAGCGCACCGCGGAAAATATACGGGAACCCCAGCACATTGTTCACCTGATTCGGATAATCGCTGCGCCCGGTGGCGATGATCGCATCCGATCGCACCGACTTCACATCCTCCGGCGTGATTTCCGGATCCGGGTTCGCCATCGCAAAGATGATCGGCCGTGCCGCCATCGAAAGCACCATCGCCGGCGTCACCGCACCCTTCACGGAAAGTCCGAGAAACACATCCGCCCCCGCCATCGCCTCTTCCAGCGTGCGCTTGTCGGTCATCACCGCATGCGCCGTCTTCCACTGGTTCATCCCCTCGGTGCGCCCCTGGAAAATCACCCCCTTGCTGTCGCACAGGATCACGTGATCCGAAGGCACCCCCATCGCCTTCACCAGCTCGGTGCAGGCAATCGATGCCGCCCCGGCGCCGTTCACCACGATACGCACCGATTTCATGTCCCGCCCGGTCAGATGCAGCGCATTGATGACGCCTGCCGCTGCAATGATCGCCGTGCCATGCTGGTCGTCGTGAAACACCGGAATGTTCATTCGCGCGCGCAGTTCATCCTCGATGATGAAGCATTCCGGCGCCTTGATGTCTTCCAGATTGATGCCGCCAAAGCTCGGCTCCATCAATTCCACCGCATCGATGAAGCGCTTCACATCCTCCGTCTTCAGCTCGATGTCGATCGAATCCACATCGGCAAAGCGCTTGAACAGCACCGCCTTGCCCTCCATCACCGGCTTCGATGCCAGCGCCCCCAGATTGCCCAGCCCCAGAATCGCGGTCCCGTTGGAAATCACCGCCACCAGATTGCCCTTGATCGTGTAATCATAGGCCGCATCGGGATTTTCAGCGATCGCCAGCACCGGCACAGCCACCCCCGGCGAATAGGCCAGCGAAAGATCCCGCTGCGTTGCCATCGGCTTCGATGCGATGATCTCGATCTTGCCCGGCCGTTTGGCCGAGTGAAACAGCAGCGCCTCGCGGTCGGAAAATTGCGGCCTGCCACCCATCTTGTCGTTCACGCCCGGCCTCTTTCCTGTGTCTCGCGTTGCAACAGGGTGTAAGGCGCATTGATGACCGCCGCAATGCAAAGCCCCCCCGGCGTCCAGAGCCCGATGATGGCGCAATATCTGGCCCTGAAGGCCGAAGCCGGCGCCGCCCTCCTGCTGTTCCGCATGGGCGATTTCTACGAACTGTTCCTCGAAGACGCCGCCACCGCCGCCCACGCGCTCGACATCGCTCTCACCCATCGCGGCCAGCACGAAGGCCAGCCGCTGCCCATGTGCGGCGTGCCGGTGCACAGCCACGAAGCCTATCTCGCCCGCCTCGTCAAAGCCGGCCACGCCGTCGCCGTGGCCGAGCAGGTGGAAAGCCCGGCAGAGGCAAGGAAGCGTGGCGCAAAAAGCGTCGTCGCCCGCGCCATCGTCCGCATCATCACCCCCGGCACCCTCACCGAAGAGCGGCTGCTGGAGGGCGGCCGCGCCAACTGGCTGATGGCCGGCTTCCCGTCCGGCGCAAGCATCGGCCTTGCCTGGGCCGACATCTCCACCGGCGCCCTGCACCTCGCCACCATCCCCGCGTCAGCGCTGCCAGACGAACTCGCCCGCATCGCACCCGCCGAGCTGCTGTGGCCGGAAAATGCCGCACCCCCCCAAGCACCCGCCACCCTGCAGCACCCCTCCCGGTTCGACAGCCGCGCCGCCATTCGCACCCTTGCCGCGCGCTTTGCTGTCGCCACGCTGGATGGCTTCGGCCAGTTCGCAGCACCCGCGCTCGCCGCCGCCAACGCCCTCGTCGCCCACCTTGCAGACACCGCGCGCGGCACCCCCATTCGCCTCGATCCCCCACGCGCCCACAGCGTCGAAAGCACGCTGGCGATAGACGCCGCCACCCGCCGCAGCCTGGAAATCACCACCGGGCAAGGGGGTGGCCGCGAAGGCAGCCTGCTCGCCACGATCGACCGCACGGTCACCGCCGCCGGCGCCCGCCTGCTTGCCGCCGAGCTTGCCAGCCCGCTCACCGATGTCGCCGCCATCGATGCCCGCCTCGATTGCCTGCAATGGCTGCTGGGCGACAGCCCGCTGCGCCGCACCCTGCGCGACCGGCTGCGCGCCGCGCCCGATATCGCCCGCGCACTGGCCCGCATTTCGGCCGGCCGCGAATCCCCGCGCGATCTCGCGGCGCTCCGCGATGGCCTCGCCGCCGCCGCCGCCCTCGAAGCCCGGCTGGCAACCGCAACCGCCGGCGGCGCGCCCGCCGCGCTGGTGCCACTGCTCGCCGCGCTGGCTCCGCCCCACGCCCTGCTCGCCAGCCTCTCCGCCACGCTCGCCGAAAGCCCACCCGCCAACACCGCAGAAGGGGCCATCGCCGAAGGCTTCGATCCGGCGCTCGATGAACTGCGGCTGCTCGCAAAAGACACCCGCATCGCCATCGCCAGCCTCGAAGCCACCCTGCGCGCCGAAACCGGCATGCAGGCCCTGAAGATCCGCCACAACAATGTCATCGGCTACCACCTCGAAGCCGCCACCCGCAGCGCCGAGCCGCTGCTTGCCAATCCCGCATTCGCCCACCGTCAAACACTCGCCGGCGTCATGCGCTTCGATACCGAGGCGCTGCGCACGCTCGCCAGCCGCATCGCTCAGGCGCAGGCGCACAGCCTCGCGGCCGAAGCCGCCCACCTCGAAGATCTGCGCCAGCAGGCCGTCCAAGAAGCCCCCGCCATCGCCACCGTCGCCCACGCGCTGGCCGCCCTAGATCGCTCCGCCGCGCTTGCCGAACTGGCCGAACAGGAAAGCTGGTGCCGCCCCCGGCTCACCGGCGACGTCGATTTCGCCATCACCGCCGGCCGCCACCCCGTGGTGCAGGCCGCCCGCCGGCACAGCGGCGAAGCCTTCGTCGCCAACGACTGCCGCCTCGAAAACAGCTGCCGCCTGTGGCTCGTCACCGGCCCCAACATGGGCGGCAAATCCACCTTCCTGCGTCAGAACGCGCTCATCGCGATCCTTGCGCAAGCCGGCAGCTTCGTCCCCGCAGCGCAGGCAACCATCGGCATCGTGGACCGCCTCTACAGCCGCGTCGGCGCCGCCGACAGCCTGGCCGAAGGCCGCTCCACCTTCATGGTCGAAATGGTCGAAACCGCAGCCATCCTGAATGGCGCCACCGCCCGCTCCCTCCTGCTGCTGGACGAAGTCGGCCGCGGAACGTCCACCTGGGACGGCCTCGCGATCGCCTGGAGCATCCTCGAAGCGATCCACGACGGGTTGCAGGCCCGCTGCCTGTTCGCCAGCCACTATCACGAGCTCACCGCGCTGAAACCGCGCCTCCCTCACCTCGCACTCCGCACCATGCGGGTGCGCGAATGGAAGCAGGATCTCGTCTTCCTGCACGAAGTGGCCGAAGGCAGTGCCCCCGGCAGCTTCGGCCTGCAAGTCGCCCGCCTGGCCGGCCTGCCCGCCAACGTGCTGGCCCGCGCCGGCGAAATCCTGCGCAAACTCGAAGCCGGACAGCTTGGCAACACCGCCCGCAATGCACTGGCAGACCTCCCCCTGTTCAACGTCGCCCCGCCGCCGGCACCCCGGGCTGACGCGCTCACAACCCGCCTTGCCGAAATCCACCCCGACACGCTCACCCCCCGCGCGGCGCTGGATTTGCTTTACGAATTGAAGGAGTTGAGCCTGATACCGCAGCCCTCGCCGGGGCAAGCAGAACAATGAAGGCGGGCCCACCCCCGCCCGGCAGCACTAGCCTGAAAACTTCGCGCCCTTCGGCACAGCAACCGGCGTAAACGCCCCCAGCCCGCAGAAGCCGAATTGCATCCGGCTCTGGCCGTCGATGATATCCACGATGTCCATTTCGCACACGCTGCCGGCAGACGCGCGAAACACCAGGATGCGGTCGTCGCGCAGGCCGGGGCATGCGGAGCGCAGGTCGTTGCGGTACCAGCGGTTGGCGCCGGTGCGAAACAGGATCACATCCGCACCCACCGGCCGCGTCTGCTGCACATCGCGCAGCGGCAGGCACTGCCGCGTCTTGCCGGTGGCGGCCAAGGTTTTCACATCCACCCGGCCATCGGCCGCAGGGATTGGTGTCTCCTGTGAAAGCGCCGGCGTCGCCAGCAAGGCCAGGCAAAGAAAGGCTGCTCTAGAATGCATCTTTCGCGCTCCTCCTCGCGGCCAGTTCCGCCACTGTCCGCGCCCGGACAAAGGGGTTGGTCGCAAGTTCCTCCGACAGTGCAAAAGGCACCGTCGGGACAATGTTGCGCCGCGCTTCCTGAACCTCGGAATAACGCGCCACCAGAGCCGCATTGTCCGGCTCCACCGTCACTGCAAAGCGCGCATTCGAAAGCGTGTATTCGTGCGCGCAATACACCAGCGTTTCGGGCGGCAGCGCCTTTAGCTTTGCCAGCGCCGCAAACATGTCCGCCGCGCTCCCTTCAAACAGCCGGCCGCAGCCCATGGCAAACAGCGTGTCGCCGCAGAACAGCGCATTGGCGGTCGGAAAATGAAACGCGATGTGCCCGGCGGTGTGCGCGCCCACAAAATGCACCGCGCCGGAATGATCGCCAAGCCGCACCACGTCGCCCTCGTCCACCGCCGCATCGATCCCCGGAATCTTCGCCTCCTCCCGCCGCGGACCCAGTATGCTGCACCCCGAAGCAGCCTTGATCGCCAGATTCCCTCCGACATGATCGGGATGCCAGTGCGTGTTCAGAATGTGGCTAATCCGCAGACCGCGCGCGGCAACCGCCTGCAGCACCGGCGCGGCATCCGCCGGATCGATCACCGCCACCACCCCTGGCGCATATTCGAACAGCCAGATGTAATTGTCGGTAAAGGCCGGCACCCGGTGAACGGCAGTCTGCATCACCAGCTGCCGGTATTCGGCGCCGAAGCCCAGGGCTCGGCTGGCGGCAAGGCCCCGCCCGCCTGCAGAAGCTCCACCGAAATCCCGTCCGGCGACTTCACGAACGCCATCCGCCCGTCGCGCGGCGGCCGGTTGATCACCACGCCCCCCGCTGCCAGCCGCGCGCAGCTGGCGTAGATATCCTCCACCGCATAGGCCAGATGGCCGAAGTTCCGCCCGCCGGCATAGCCCGCCTCGTCCCAGTTGTGCGTCAGTTCCACCTGCGCCGCCTCGTCGCCCGGCGCCGCCAGAAAGATCAGCGTGAACCGACCGGCAGCGTTGTCGAACCGCCGCACCTCCGCCAGCCCCAGCAGCCCGAAAAACCGCACCGTCTCGGCCGGATCAGACACGCGGATCATAGTGTGCAGATATTTCATCGGGCAATCCTCGAATGGTTCGCCGCCAAACTAGAAGAATGCGGCTCCGGCGGGAAGGGCTTTGCAACCGCTCCCGCCAAACCCGAAGCATGAATTAAAGGGCAAAGCGGGATTATCCCCCTTCCCGCCGGCGGCAAAACTCCCCACAACAGCGCGCAGTGCAGCAAGGAGCGCCGCCCATGGCCGTATCGCAATCCCCCGTCCTCGCCGGCGCCCTCATCGCGCTCGGCCTCGCCGTTGCCGGCGCGCTCGTCGGCCACGGCGTCGCCAACATCCAGCGCGGCGCCGCCGTCGTCACCGTGCGCGGTGTGGCCGAGCAGGACGTCGTCGCCGATCTCGCCACCTGGACCATCGCCACCCAGGCCACCGGCAGCGATCTCGCCGCCGTCAGCGCCAAGGCCGATGCCGATGCCGCAGCCGTGCGCGGCTTTCTCGGTGCCAACGGCTTCACCGCTGCCGAAGTGCAGGCGCGCGGCATCTCGGTCAGCCAGTATCTCGACACCAGTTCCGGCCGGCTGAACATCACCATCCGCCAGCGCTTGCAGGCCCGCACCCAGGATGTCGCCCGCATGGAAAAGGCCTTTGCCGCACAAGCCGAAATCATCCGGAATGGCGTCGCGCTGGACAGCGACGGCGGCGGCGGCGCCACCTACAGCTTCACGAAGCTGAACGACGTCAAACCCGCGATGATCGCCGAAGCCACCAAAAACGCCCGCGCCGCCGCAGACCAGTTTGCCACCGACAGCAACACGGCAGTCGGCGGCATCCGCCAGGCCACCCAGGGCCTCTTCTCGATCACCGGCCGCAACGGCGACGAAGGCTCCGGAACCGACACCCCGAACCAGAAAGTGCGGGTGGTCACAACGGTGGAGTTCTACCTCGACTAGCGCAGGTTGCCTTGCCTCTCGCCCTCCCGCAAATCTCCCGCCTGCGGCACAAACCGCCGGAAGAAGCTGTCCAGCTTCCAGGTCGGCCGGTCGGCCTCGTTCGCAACCGTCAGGATCAGCCGTTCGAGATAGGCGTTGAACGCCGCCGCATGGGCCGGCTCGATCGGCTGCGAAAGATCGTCCGATGGCGCGTGATACCGCTCGGTCAGCCACGCCTTCTCGGTCGCCTGCTGCTCCGGAGTGGTCGCTGCAAATTTCAGCGCCAGCGCCGGCACGCCCATGCGCACGAAGCTGTATTGATCCGATCGCACAAAGAGATTTCGCTCGGGCGCGCCATCCGGCACCTGCGTGATGCCGGATTTTCGCGCCACGTCGGCTGCAATTTCCCCCAGCGTGGATTCCTCGGCACCCAGCGCGGTGATGTGGGTCAGCGGCCACAGCGGCAGATACATGTCCATGTTGATGTTGGCGATGATGCTCGCGGGCGGCACGGTCGGCCGGGTGGCGAAATACCGGCTGCCCAGCAGTCCGCGCTCCTCCGCCGTCACCGCCAAAAAAATGACCGAGCGCTTCGGCCGCTTCTTCGCCAGC
>JBBRKH010000020.1:0-13959 GCA_038217965.1 Sphingomonadales bacterium
TCCTTCACGCCCGCTCGCCGCTTCAGCCAGCTTTCAAAGAAATCCCCCGCCTGCGCCACACAGGCCAGCACCGCTCCCAGCGCAAACAGCAGCGCCGGCGATTGCGGCCACCCGACAAAATGCCCGAACACTGCGCTGAAAATCCCCGCCGTCGCCGCCCCGCCAAACAGCCCCGCCCAGGTCTTGTTCGGGCTGATCGCCGGCCAGAGCTTCGGCCCGCCGATGCCGCGCCCGGCGAAATAGGCGCCGATGTCGGTCGCCCACACGATCGCCATCGTCCACATCACCAGCGCAAAGCCGTCCGGCTGCGCCCGCATCCAGATCAGCGCAACCGCCGGCAACCCGGCATACAGCAGCCCCGTCGAAATCCAGCGCTTGCCTTGCAGCCGGGCACCCGCCGAAAGCGCCAGCAGCGCAACGGTTGCAACCGCAAGCACCGCCAGCCCTTCCAGCGGCTGCGCCAGTGCAGCCAGCGCCGACGCGGCCAGCAGCACCGCCACACCAAGCCAGCGCAGCTTCGGCGGCAACCCGTGCATCACGCCCCATTCCCAAAACACCAGGCACACAAACGCCGCCACCATCACCGCAAAGGCCGGGCCGCCCACCCAGATGTCGGCAATCGCCACCGCCGCCAGAAAGCCGCCCACGATCACCCGCGACCCGAGCTGGCCTGCTGCCGATCTCGTGGCCGGCGCAGACAGCGTCCTAGCGCCCGCCAAAGCGCCGCTCGCGCGCGGCAAAATCTTCGGCCGCCTGCCGCAAGGTCGCCTCGTCGAAATCCGGCCACAAAGTCTCGGTGAACCAGAATTCGGCATAGGCCGCCTGCCACAGCAGGAAATTCGAAAGCCGCTGCTCGCCAGACGAGCGGATGATGAGATCAACCGGCGGCAGATCGGCCGTGTCCAGCCCCGCCGCCATCATTTCGGGCGTGATCGCCGCCGGCTCCAGCACGCCCGACTGCACCGCCATGGCCAGCGCCCGCACCGCGCGCACCATCTCGTCCTGCGCGCCGTAATTCAGCGCAACCACCAGCTGCATGCCCCTGTTCGCGCTGGTCACCTGCACCGCGCGTTCCAGCCCGGTCACCACATCGGCGCGCATAGATTGCCAGTCGCCGATCAGCCGCAGCCGCACATCGTTTTCCGAAAGTTCATCCAGTTCGGCCAGCAGATGATGCCTCAAAAGCCCCATCAGATCAGAGACTTCCTCCGGCGGCCGGTTCCAGTTCTCCGACGAGAAGGCATACAGCGTCAGCGTCTCGATGCCCAGCTGCGGCGCTGTCCGCACCACGCGGCGCACCGATTCCACCCCCGCCTTGTGCCCGGCCACGCGCGGCAGATGCCGCGCCTTTGCCCAGCGGCCGTTGCCGTCCATGATGATGGCAACATGCTTCGGCCCGCCCGGCACCGGCGCAAGAACCTCTCCTGCCTCAGCCACGGCAGCGCGGGATGCGGAGCCAAACCACCTCACTTGCCAAGGATTTCCTTCTCCTTTGCGGCCGACGCCGCATCGATGTCGACGATCGCCTTGTCGGTCAGCTTCTGTACCTCGCCTTCCTGGCGCTTCTGGTCGTCCTGTGAAATCCTGCCCTTCTTTTCGGCCGCCTTCAGCGTCTCCATCCCGTCGCGGCGCACATTGCGAACCGCGATCCGCGCCTTCTCGGCATATTGCGTCGCCAGCTTCGCCAGCTCCTTGCGGCGGTCTTCCGTAAGATCGGGGATCGGCAGCCGCAGCGTCTGGCCTTCGGAAATCGGGTTCAGCCCAAGCCCGGCCGAGCGAATCGCCTTCTCCACCGATTGCACATTGGCCTTGTCCCAAACCTGCACCGCCAGCATGCGCGGCTCCGGCGCGGTGACGGTCGCCACCTGCGACAACGACATGTTCGCGCCATAAACCTCGACCGTCACCGGATCGAGCAACGTCGTCGACGCGCGGCCCGTGCGCAAGCCGCCCAGATCGGCCTTCAGCGTCTCCACCGCGCCCTTCATCCGGCGCTCCAGATCCGCCTTCGCCGCCGCTGCATCAAAGTCCGCCATGCTCTGTCCTCTTCCTCTTCTGCGCCGTGTCCGGGTCCACCACCGGAACCACCGCCGGAATTGCCAACGGAATCGCCACTGGGCCCACCACGGTGCTCACCACGGTGCTCACCCCCTCGCCCGCCAGCACGCGGGCCAGATTGCCCTCCTCGCGGATGTTGAACACCACGATCGGGATGGCATTGTCGCGGCACAGCGCGATGGCGGCGGCATCCATCACCTTCAGATTGTCGTTCAGCACCCGGTCGAAGCTTATGCTGTCATAGCGCACGGCATGCGGGTTTGTCTTGGGGTCGCTGTCATAAACCCCGTCCACCGACGTGCCCTTGAAAAGCGCGTCGCAGCCCATCTCGGCCGCCCGCAAGGCAGCGCCGCTGTCGGTGGTGAAATAGGGGCTGCCCACACCGGCTGCAAAGATCACCACCCGGCCCTTTTCCAGATGCCGCTCCGCCCGGCGCCGGATCACCGGCTCACAAACCTGGTCCATCTGGATGGCGCTCTGCACCCTTGTGTGCACGCCCAGCTGCTCCAGCGCATTCTGCATGGCGAGCGCATTCATCACGGTCGCCAGCATCCCCATATAATCTGCCTGTGCCCGGTCCATGCCGGCAGCCGCACCCGCCATGCCGCGGAATATGTTGCCCCCGCCGATCACCAGACACAGCTCCAGCCCGGTGTCCTTGGCCGCCTTCACTTCGCGCGCGAGCTTGGCGACAAACGCCGGGTCGATGCCGAATTGCTGATCCCCCATCAGCACTTCGCCCGAAAGCTTGAGCATGACGCGCTCGTAATCGGTTGTGGTCATGAGGTGCGGGTGATCCGATTGGAAAAGGGTGTCGCGCTTCTTAGCGGCTAGGCGTATGCGGCGCAAAGGGGGATTGCGGCGCAAGCGTGACAGCGCGCAACGACAGGCCCCGCAGGGCTTTGGAGGGACTGCCGGCACGCAGCAAAGGGCTGCAAACCCCATCGGCGCACCAATTCCCGCATGGCATTCAACGGGCCGGGCACTGGTGAGTGCCCGGCCCGTGCCGTTTTCCCGACATGCTGTTTCCCAAGTGCCGTTTGCGCCCGCAGCCCTGTCAGGCAAGGCCGGCGGTTGCCGCCACTTCGGCGGCGAAGTCTGATGTCGCCTTTTCAATGCCTTCGCCAAGCTGGAAGCGGACGAAGCGCGAAACCTTGATATCGGTGCCCAGCTTCCGGGCTTCAGCCGCAACGATGTCGGCGACCTTGGACTTGCCGTCGATCACGAAAACCTGGCTCATCAGCGCCACTTCGCCAGCAAACTTCTTCACCGCGCCGTCCACCATGCGCTCCACGATGTCGGCCGGCTTGCCGGAAGCCGCCGCCTTTTCCGCCGCAATCGCCCGCTCGCGCGCCAGCAGGTCGGCATCCAGATCATCGGCCGTCAGCGCCAGCGGGTTCGCCGCTGCAATGTGCATCGCAAGCTGCTTGCCAAGCGCCATGAGCGCCGCCTTGTCGCCATCGCTGTCGATCGCCACCAGCACGCCGATCTTGCCCATGTCGGGCGCCGCTGCGTTGTGCACATAAGAGGCAACCACGCCGGTCGCCTCGACGATTTCCGCGCGCCGGACCGCCTGCTGCTCGCCGATCGTCGCGATGTTGTTCGTCAGCACATCCTGCACGCTGCCGCCAGCCGGGTGGTTTGCCGCAAGCAGCGCGTCCACATCGGAGCCATGCCGCAGCGCCAGCTTTGCGACATCGCCGACAAAGCCCTGGAACTGCGCATTCTTGGCGACGAAATCGGTTTCGCTGTTGATTTCGACAACCGCGCCTTTCGTGCCGTCCACCGCGACGCCAACAAGGCCTTCGGCAGCCGTGCGGCCTGCCTTCTTGGCGGCAGAGGCAAGCCCCTTGGTGCGCAGCCAGTCGACCGCCTTCTCGAAATCGCCCGCGGTTTCCACCAGCGCCTTCTTGCAGTCCATCATGCCGGCGCCAGTGCGGTCGCGCAGGTCCTTCACCAGCTTTGCGGAAATGTCAGCCATATCAGGCTCCTCTTGTGGGTGTGGGGGCCGCACGCCCGTGCAGCCCCGATATTGCAAACGAATGACGCGGCTCCAACCTGTCTCAGATCGGGCCTGCCTCAGACCGGGCCTGCCTCAAACCGCTAGCGCCGGCTCCATCTCCGGTTCCGCCATGGCGCCCAGATCAACGCCTTCGGCGGCCTGCTTGCCGGTGCGGCCCGAAAGGATCGAATCCGCCACCGCATTGCAGTAAAGCTGGATCGCCCGCGCGGCATCGTCGTTGCCCGGAACCGGGAACGCGATGTTGGCGGGATCGGTGTTGCTGTCGAGGATTGCGATCACCGGAATGCCCAGCACATTGGCCTCCTTGATCGCCAGATCCTCCTTGTTCACGTCCACCACGAACATGAGGTCGGGCAACCCGTTCATGTCGCGGATGCCGCCCAGCGAAGCCTCGAACTTGTCGCGCTCGCGCGTCATCTTCAGCACTTCCTTCTTGGTGAAGCCGTGCGTGTCGCCCGCCAGCTGCTCCTCCAGCGTCTTGAAGCGCTTGATGGAGCCGGAAATCGTCTTCCAGTTGGTCAGCATGCCACCCAGCCAGCGATGGTTGACATAATGCTGGCCAGACCGCCGCGCGGCTTCCGCAATCGGCTCCTGCGCCTGGCGCTTGGTGCCCACAAACAGCACCTTGCCGCCAGCGGCCGCAGTCGCCCGCACGAAATCGAGCGAGCGCGCAAACAGCGGCACCGTCTGCGACAGATCGAGAATGTGGATGCCGTTGCGCTCGCCGAAGATATACGGCTTCATGCGCGGATTCCAGCGGTGTGTCTGGTGGCCAAAGTGGGCGCCTGCCTCAAGCAGCTGCGCCATGGACACTTGCGGTGTCGTCATGGGATTGTCTCCTGACCGGTTGTTGCCGCCGCGAAGGTAAGCAAGGGCTATCGCCCGAGCACCGGAAAGTTTCCCCTCGCGTGAGGATTGGAGGCGCGGCGTTAGACGCGCGTGGCAACGCTGTCAAGAATTCCGGCCTGTCAGGAATTGCGCAATTCAGCCCGCCCCGCCAAAACCCGCCTCACCGGCTTCGCCCGCGCGCCGTAACCGGCCAGACCGCGCGCAAAATCCCGTCCTCCACCACATGGTAGCTGTCATACAGGTTCACAGTCGGGTCGCAGTGCGGCGCGCCCAGCGTCACCACGTCGGCGAGGCCCGGCACCCGGCCTTCGGGCACCAGCAGCGCGCCATGCTCGTCGCCCATGAACATATAGCGGCTGCCCGCCGGCGCCCCCGACAGCACCAGCGGCGGCCCGGCGTCGGTGGCAAACGCCTTGAAGCCGGCGTCCAGCGTCACCATGCCCTGCGCGTTGGCGCTCACCACCCGGCTGTCGATCATCAGCGCGGTCTCGAAGGGCGGCTCGTCGTCGGTCAGGTCGCAGGCGGCATACTGGCCGTCCATGAACACATAGCTGCCCACCTGCAGCTCGGTGAAGAGGTCCAGCGTCGCATCGATCCGGTGCGTCCCCGTGCCGCCGCCGGTGATGATCCCGGGTGCGCCTCCTGCATTGCCGAGCGCGTCGATCACCAGGCGCAGGTAGCTGGCGCGATCCGCCATGGCAGCGGCCCGGTCGGAAAATCCCGCGATATGCTGCTGCATGCCGCAATAATATTGCACGCCCGCATAGTGCAGCATGGGCTGGGCTCGAATGGCCTGCAGCAGCGCCACAGCGGCTGCGGGCGAGGCAACGCCGGTGCGACGGATGCCGGGATCGACATCGATGATGACCGTCTGCGGCTGCGTCGCGGCGGCCGCGATGGCCGCCACATTGTCGGGATGATCGACCACCACCATCAGCCCGCCAGAGCCCCGGTCGCTGTCCGCGCCGGTGCGCGCGTTGAGCGCCGCCAGCCGGGCGATCGCCGCCGCCGACACCACCGGCGACGTGATGTGCAGCCCGTGCACGATGCCCGCATCCGCCAGCGCTTCCGCTTCGCCAAGCTTCGCGCAGCAGATGCCGATGGCGCCGGCCCGCAGCTGCAGCCGTGCGATGTCGGCGCTCTTGTGCGTCTTGGCATGCGGCCGCAGCGCCAGGCCATGCGCCCAGGCAAACGCCGCCATGCGGGCGATGTTGCGCTCCAGCGCCGGCCGGTCGACGACAAGCACCGGCGTGTTCAGCAAGGCGCGCGAGCCCGGCTGGCCGATCAGCGGGCCGTGCATCTCTTCATCGGTCATGCGGCTATCCCGAACAGCGTGGACAAATGCGCGTTGGCAAATTTCGCCCGCGGATCGACGGTCTTGCGAACAGCCAGAAAATCGCCGGCGCGCGGATAAAGCCGGTGCACATCGGCGGTGCAAAGCGTGTGCCGCTTGGCCCAGTGCGGCCGCCCGCCATGCTCGCGAAAGATGCCCTCGATGGCGCGGAAATGCGCCGCCCACGGCATCTTCGCATATTGGTGAAACGATACCGACGCGCCGCCGCCCTCGCCCACCAGCGCGCGGTTGAACGGGCTCAGCCAGATGTCGTCCGCCGCCGCCAGCCGATATTCGAACGGAAAGGCGATCGGCAGCCGCTGCCGCCGGATGTGCGCAATCGCCGCCTGCAGCGCCGCAACACCGCTGGCGCGCGGAAACTCATATTCCATCTCCTCGAAACGGATGCTCCGCTCGGAGGGAAAGATGCGGTACGCCGGCCCCACCCGCCGCGCCGGCTTGCCAGACGCCCGCATCATCGTCCGCGGCATCGCCGGGATCAGCTTCGGCGCCCGCGCACCGATGTCGCACACCCGGCGAAACAGGCTTTCGTCGATATCCTCGCCACCCTTGAATTCGCCCTCCGCGGCGGCCGGATGCAGCGTCTTGAAGATCACGTCGTCGCTGTAGGGAAAAACGAAGAACTCCATGTGCCGCGTGGCCGCCGAAAGCTCCGGCAACCGCGCCACAACCTCGGCCAGCGCCATCCGGCACACGCGCTCCTCCAGGTGATAGGCCGGCAGCACCGCGAGGCGGATTTCGGTCGCCACCCCCAGCAGCCCCAGCCCCAGCCGCTGCGCCTGGAACAGCTCCGGATGCAGCCGCTCGCTGCACTCGATGCGCTCGCCATCGGCCAGCAGCATCCGATAGCCGAGCGCCTGCGTCGAAATGCTGCCGAGCGCCGCCCCCGTGCCGTGCGTGCCGGTCGCGGTCGCGCCCGCCAGCGCCTGGGGATTGATGTCGCCCTGGTTGATGAGCGAAAGCCCCTGCGCCCACAGCGCCGCCGTCAGCCGGTCCAGCCCCCACCCCGCCGGCGCCCACACGCTCTGCCCGTCCAGATCGTCGGCCGTCTCGCTGCCGCCCGCCAGATCGCCGGCGATTTCAATGCCGCCCTCCAGATCGGCCAGCGAAACCAGCATTCCCGCAGTCTCGCACAAGGGCATGAAGCTGTGCCCCGCCCCCGTCACCCGCAGCTTCGTGGCACCGGCAACGCAAGCGGCAAGCTCCGCCAGCGTGCGCGGCCGCACGAATGTTGCCGGCGTCGCCGCCACGCTGCCAGACCAGTTTCGCCATTCGGCCATGCCCGCGCCCCTTCTGCCAGCCAGCAATAGCCGCAGCACCGCGCGAGGCAAGCACCTGTGCAATCCACCCCTTGCCGCATCCGCCGATGCGCCTATCGTCCGCTCCACCAGAACAGCCGAAAGACGCATGCAATGAGCCAGATCGAGGAAGCCCATGCCAGAGACGCCGCCGCCATGCGGGCGCTGCTGGACGCCCAGCGAAAATCCTTCATGGCCGAGCTGCCGGTCTCCGCCGCCATCCGCCGCGATCGGCTGGAGCGGGCGCTGAAGCTGATCCTCGAACACAAGGATGGCTTCGTGAAGGCGCTGTCCGACGATTTCGGCCACCGCTCCACCGAGATGACCCTGGTGACCGACATCATGGCCTCGGTGAAGCCCATCAAGCACGCGCTGAAGCATTTCGAGGCCTGGATGCGCCCCGAAAAGCGCAGCCTCGATTTCCCCCTCGGCCTGCTCGGTGCCAAAGCCCATATCGAATACCAGCCCAAGGGCGTCGTCGGCATCATCGCGCCGTGGAACTTCCCGGTAAACCTCACCTTCTCGCCGCTCGCCGGCGTGCTCGCCGCGGGCAACCGCGCCCTCGTCAAGCCATCCGAATTCACCCCCGCCACATCCGAGCTGATGCGCATCGCCTTCCGCCAGCATTTCGACGAAACGGAAATCGCCGTCATCATCGGCGGGCCCGAGGTCGGCCGCGCCTTCTCCGAGCTGCCCTTCGATCATCTGATCTTCACCGGCGCCACTTCGATCGGCCGCCACGTCATGGCGGCGGCGGCAAAGAATCTCGTCCCGCTCACCCTCGAGCTCGGCGGCAAATCCCCCACCATCCTCGGCCGCTCCGCCGATGTCGCGCAGGCCACCGAGCGCGTCGCCATGGGCAAGCTCATGAACGCCGGCCAGATCTGCCTCGCGCCCGATTATCTCCTCGTCCCCCGGGAAACCGAGCACGCCGTCGTCGCCGGCCTGCAGGCCGCCACCGCCCGCATGTATCCAACCCTGCTGGCCAACGACGACTACACCAGCGTGATCTCGAAGCGCCACCGCGACCGGCTGGAAGCGCACATCGAGGACGCCCGCGAAAAAGGCGCCGAAATCATCGAGATAAACCCCGGCAACGAGGATTTCTCCAAACAGAACACCAACAAGATGCCGTTCACCCTCATCCGCAACCCGACCGACGAGATGACCGTCATGCAGGAGGAAATCTTCGGCCCCGTCCTCCCCATCAAAACCTACGAGGAAGTCGACGAGGCCATCCACTACATCAATTCGCACGACCGTCCGCTCGGCCTCTACTGGTTCGGCACCGACTCCGCCGAAGAACGCCGCGTGCTCGATCGCACCATCTCCGGCGGCGTGACGGTGAACGATGTGCTCTTCCACGTTTCGGCCGAAGACCTGCCGTTCGGCGGCATCGGTCCGGCCGGCATGGGCAATTATCACGGCGCCGACGGCTTCCGCACCTTCAGCCACGGCAAAAGCGTCTACAAACAGCCCAAGATGGACATCGCCGGCCTCGCCGGATTCAAGCCCCCCTACGGCGAAAAAACCCGCAAGGCCCTCGCCCGCGAGATCAAGCCCTGAGGCGTGTTGCGAAGACCAGGGCGCTCGTGCCGGCGAACCACGCCCGCGCCCCCGGCGGCAGCGGATCATTCTCCTAACACGCGAACTCCACCAACCGTTCCAGGGTCAGCTGTGGCCGCCGGTCATCGCATGAGCCCGTTGCAAGCGCATAAATCTTGTCCCAGGTGGTTTCCGGTTCGCCGATCCGGATCGTCCCCACCTCCAGATGCAGCTCCCGCCCCGGCGCAATCGCATAGGTGCGGTTGTTGCGCGCGCCGACGGCAAGGCGATTGGTGGCATAGAAAAGCTCGATCCGGTTGTCCGTCGCCAGCGCCGCATTGGCGGCAATGGCATTCGGCAACCTGTCCTTGAACGCCGCCGGTGCCGGCAGCAGTCGCATCGGCGGCTGGTGAAACGAAAGCGCAATGGTGATGGCGACCAAAATCGCCCCAATGATTGCAAGCCAGCGAAGCACATCCGCCCTTAAGCCGCATGCAGATGACGATGGCTATCTCATGCGACGGAACGCCGCAAGCGTTTGCCGCGCGCCGGCCGTCAGGCCGAACTCGATGAGTCTTCCTCATCGAGCCTTGGTATTGGCCGACGAAAGGTGCACAAAAAAGGGGCCGGGGTTTTTCCCGGCCCCCTTCATGCAGTGTCGCGATTCTGCTCAGGCAGACGCAGCCATGCTCCGGCGGCGGCGGGCGGCAAAGCCAACCAGGCCAAAGCCGGTGATCATCATCGCCCAGGTCGCAGGCTCCGGAACAAAGGGCATAACCGTCGCTTCGCCAGAAACCAGGAACACGGCGAGGAAGATATTGTCGTCCGTCGTCGGGTTGTTGGTCCGCACGTTGATGGCAGTGTCTCCAAACGTGATTTGCGGTATCAGATTGTAGCGTTCATGATCATCGCCATAGGCCGGCAGGAATGGCGAGAATGGATCGTCAAATCCCCCCACCGTGATGAGCTGGCCATTGCTGAGCGTTCCGATTCCGTCATCATTGTTGCCGGCATTTTCGGTGATGGTCACACCATTCACCGTCACAGTCGACGTCTGATCACAGCAGGAAAAGCCGATTCCCAAACGCATTTCCGACTGAAAGCCAGCAGCACCCGGATCAAGCCCCGCACCGAAGTTCACCGAAAATCCATCCCCGCCCACTGCGCTGAATCCGTCCAGGATCGCAATCGTCGAAACCGGCAGGGACCCGAGCTTGTAGGTCACCACAAGTGCGGTGCCATCGGTGAAGTCGCTCGATTCCATAACTTTGAAATCATAAACCCCGCCCGGGCCCACATCAACGATCGGCTTCACGAAGGCCGTCACATCAGCGCGCGACGAATTGAGATTGCAGCAGGACGAAGCATTGATGGATGCCGCCGTGAACACCGTTCCGTTGCCATCGAAGCTCACGGCAAATGGGCCTGTGGCGCTATAATTGGACTGATAGAAATAAGCAGACTCCACAACTGCGCCAAAAGGCACCAGTGCGCTGATGACATAGTCCTGACCAACGCTTCCGCCGCCATCGGTTGAAACGCCATAATTGCCGACATAGGTCTTCCACAGGCCGAGCGAGGCGTTCGCAGGTGTGGTGAAGGCCACGAATGCCAGTAACGTGGCCGCGGTGCTTGCAACATACTTCATGATTTCCTCCATTTTTTTGCACGACTGCCATGCCGCACATGCTGAGCGGTGCAAGATTGATGCCAAAAACACTAATCTCGCTGTTTCAATGCATTAACAAAATTCATACCTCATGCTGCAACGCAGCATTGTAAAGCCAGCCGACGATTCAAGGCTGAATCCGCAATTTGCACCGGCGCACCTTGCCGCAGCCAGCCGCTCTGCCTGTTGGAATCCGCCGCAGAACAGATTAAGAACGGATATGCTGACCCATATCTCCGTCCGCGGTGCACGCGAGCACAATCTGAAAAACATCGACATCGATCTCCCGCGTGACAAGCTCATCGTCATCACCGGCCTGTCCGGCTCGGGCAAATCCTCGCTCGCCTTCGACACCATCTACGCCGAAGGCCAGCGCCGCTACGTCGAATCCCTCTCCGCCTACGCCCGCCAGTTCCTCGAATTGATGCAAAAGCCCGACGTCGATCACATCGAAGGCCTCAGCCCCGCCATCTCCATCGAGCAGAAAACCACCAGCAAGAACCCGCGCAGCACGGTCGGCACGGTCACCGAAATCTATGATTACATGCGCCTGCTCTGGGCCCGCGTCGGCGTGCCCTACTCGCCCGCCACCGGCCTCCCCATCACCGCGCAAACCGTCAGCCAGATGGTCGATCGCGTCATGGCGCTGCCGGAAGGCACCCGTATCATGCTGCTCGCGCCGGTCGTTCGTGGCCGCAAGGGCGAATACCGCAAGGAAATTGCCGAATACAAGCGCACCGGCTTCCAGCGCATCCGCATCAACGGCGAAATCCACGAAATCGAAGATGCACCCGCGCTCGACAAGAAATACAAGCACGACATCGACGTCGTGGTCGACCGCCTCGTCATCCGCCCCGACCTCGAACCCCGCCTAGCCGAGAGCTTCGAAACCGCCCTGAAACTCTCGGAAGGCCTCGCAACGGTCGAACTGGTGGACGCTCCCTCCCCCCGCCGGGGCGAGGGCCGGGCAGGGGGGAGCGAAGCCGAAGCCGAGCACACCCTGACCTTCTCCGAAAAATTCGCCTGCCCGGTCTCCGGTTTTACCCTGCCCGAAATCGAGCCCCGCCTGTTCTCCTTCAACGCCCCGCAAGGCGCCTGCCCCACCTGCAACGGCCTCGGCGAACGCCTGTTCTTCAGCCCCGAACTCATCGTCCCCAACGAAGCCGCCAGCCTCAAGGAAGGCGCCGTCGTCCCCTGGGCCAAATCCTCCCCCCCCAGCCCCTACTACATGCAGGTGCTCGGCTCCGTTGTCGCAGCCTATGGCGGCACGCTGGTCCAGCCCTGGTCCAAGCTCCCCGAAGAGACCCGCACCGCGATCCTCTATGGCACCGCGAAAAAGCCCATCACACTGCGCTTCGAAGACGGCCGCAAGAGCTACGAAGTGCAAAAAGCCTTCGAAGGCGTCATCGCCAACCTCGACAAGCGATTCCGCGAAACCGAATCCGCCTGGATGCGCGAAGAGCTCGGCCGCTACCAAAGCTCCGCCCCCTGCGAAGACTGCCACGGCGCCCGCCTCCGCCCCGAATCCCTCAGCGTGAAAATCGCCGGCGAGCATATCTCCCAATCCACCCACCGCAGCGTTTTCGAAGCCGCGCAATGGTTCCTCGGCCTCCCGCAACACCTCACCGACAAGCAGAACCAGATCGCCTCGCGCATCCTGAAGGAAATCAACGAGCGCCTCGGATTCCTCGTCAACGTCGGCCTCGGCTATCTCTCGCTCGACCGAAAATCCGGCACGCTCTCCGGTGGCGAATCGCAGCGCATCCGCCTCGCCAGCCAGATCGGCAGCGGCCTGTCCGGCGTCCTCTATGTCCTCGATGAGCCAAGCATCGGCCTGCACCAGCGCGACAACGACCGCCTGCTGGAAACCCTGAAACGCCTGCGCGATCTCGGCAACACCGTCCTCGTGGTGGAGCATGACGAAGACGCGATCCGGCACGCCGATCATATCGTCGACATGGGCCCCGGCGCCGGCGCCCGCGGCGGCCACGTCATCGCCGAAGGCACGCTGGCCGACATCCTTTCCCACCCCGAAAGCCTCACCGGAGACTATCTCTCCGGCCGCCGCAGCGTCCCCATCCCCGCCAGACGGCGCAAGGGCAGCGGCAAAAGCCTCACCATAAAAGGCGCCCGCAGCAACAATCTGCAAAATGTCAGCGCCAGCATCCCGTTGGGCACCTTCACCTGCATCTCGGGCGTATCGGGCAGCGGCAAATCCAGCCTCATCGTCGACACGCTCTACCCCAGCGCCGCCCGCGCCCTCAACGGCGCCCGCATCCATAGCGGCCCGCACGACAGCATCACCGGCCTCGAACATCTCGACAAGGTGATCGACATCGACCAGTCCCCGATCGGCCGCACGCCCCGGTCAAATCCCGCCACCTACACCGGCGCCTTCACCCACATCCGCGACTGGTTCGCCGGCCTGCCCGAAAGCCTGGCCCGCGGCTACAAGCCCGGCCGCTTCAGCTTCAACGTCAAGGGCGGCCGCTGCGAAGCCTGCCAGGGCGACGGCATGATCAAGATCGAAATGCACTTCCTCCCCGATGTCTATGTCCAGTGCGACGTCTGCCAGGGAAAACGCTACAACCGCGAAACGCTGGAAGTGAAACATCGCGGCCACAGCATCGCCGAAGTGCTGGACATGACCGTCACCGATGCCGTGCAATTGTTCCAGGCCGTCCCCCCCATCCGCGATCGCCTGCGGATGCTGGAGGAAGTCGGCCTCGGCTATGTCCATGTCGGCCAGCAGGCCACAACGCTCAGCGGCGGCGAAGCCCAGCGCGTGAAACTGGCGAAAGAACTCAGCCGGCGCGCCACCGGCCAGACGCTCTACATTTTGGACGAGCCCACCACCGGCCTCCATTTCGAGGACGTGAGGAAGCTGCTGGAAGTGCTCCACGCCTTGGTCGAGCAGGGCAACACCGTGGTGGTGATCGAGCACAATCTGGAGGTCATCAAGACCGCCGACTGGGTGATCGACCTGGGGCCGGAGGGCGGCGACAAGGGCGGGGAGATTGTGGCGGTGGGGACGCCGGAGGAGGTGGCGAAGGAGGCGCGGAGCTACACGGGGCATTATCTGGCGCCGCTGCTCGTTAAGACCGTGCACCCACCCCACCCCGCTCATCCTGAGGAGCGGCTGCGCGAAGTCGAGGACATGTCT
>JBBRKH010000021.1:0-13594 GCA_038217965.1 Sphingomonadales bacterium
GGCTCGCCGAGCGCATCGACGAAGGCCGGATCGGTGATGTCGAGGCCGCCGGCATATGCACCATAGGCAGGAAGCACCAGCTTGCGCGCAGTGGCGGCTATGCAGCGGCGGCTGACGCGACGGCCGGAGCGCAGGGCGAGCGGGATTTAGGGATGGAAGTGCCCGCTGATTACGCCGCGCACCTCTTGCGGTTCGGCTTCGTGTCGCAGCACGAGGCCGCCGATGGCCAGCTCGGCCGCTGCGGTGCCGCCAAGGTGCAGCGCGCTGTCTTCGTCGTGGTTGCCGGTGATCCAGACGACGGCGCAGGCCCGCATCAGGGCATCGAGGCGGGTGCGGGCGGGCTCGCTTAGGCGCTCCGGTCCGCCGATATCGTGGAAACTGTCGCCCAGCGCGAACAGCTGCCGGGCGCCGGTTGCGGCTACCGCTGCGGCCAGTCTCTCCAGCGTGTCCTGGCTGTCGTAGGGGGGTAGCAGCCAGCCGCGACGGGCGAAGGCAGAGCCCTTTTCGAGGTGCAGGTCTGCCACCAGCAGGGCCGCCTGTGCCGGCCACCAGAGCGCGCCGCAGGGCAGCAGGGAGAAGGCTTCGTGGCAGAACGAAATGGCAACACCGGGCATGGCTGCCTCCTTACGCTTCAGAAACGCGACGTCCAGCCCACTTCTGCCTGCACCCGCAAAGGGCTGCTTTCGGGCGTGTTGACGGCATTCTTCTGGATGCGGCCTTCAAAGCGCATGTCGCCGATCTGCGTCGGCCAGTTCACCCCGCCGGTGAGCAGGCCGATTCGCTCGCGGCTTTGCGAGATTCGGTAGCGCGGGTCTTCGTGCAGATTGAGCGTTATGGCGCGCGCCGATGCATGCCAGCGGCGGTTTTTCGTGTCGACGACGGCGCCGTGCAGTGTGAAGATGCGGGCGTCGCCATCCAGCGAGAAGCCGATCGGGCGGCGGCCATAGGTGTAGCCGTCGGTGTAGATGAAATTGTTGTAGATGGAGCCGGGCCAGGTTTCACCGCCCATCAGGCGGCCAAGGAATTTCGCGGCCTGGGTGTCGGTGTATTCGATGCCCGCCTCGTAGCTGGCGCCTTTCGTGCCGATGGGGCCGAGCACGGCACCGCCGATCTGCCGGGCAAACTGCTCGATGAGGATGTTGTCGGCATCTTCGGCCACCGTTTCGAAGGTGAGCTTCAGGGCATGGCCGGTTTTGCCGATGGGTCGGCGGTAAGCCATGTCGAAGCCGGCGATCTGGTTGCCCGGCTCGTCGAGCGTGCCGGTGTTGTCGAAATCGGCTACCCCGATCAGCGCGCGTGCGATGGTCTTGAAATCGCACGGGCGGCCGCTGCCGCACAGTTGCAGCGCGCGGTTCAGGCCGATCTCGAAATAGCGGGTGGGCTGGAAGGCGAAGCGGATGCCGATGACGGCCGGATTGTTGAAATCCCGTTCCTCGCGCAGGATGCCGGCGAACATGTCGAAGCTGACCGGGCCGAGCCAGCGCAGCACGGGCTGATCGATGTCCTTGGGCCGCATCATGCGGATGCCGACCTTGGGGAAGGCGCGCGCGCTGGTGGAGAACAGCAGGCTGCCATCGTGGCCGGGGCCCCAGTAGCTATCCACCCAGCCGCCGTAGAGCGCCCAGTCGCCGAGCTTCAGTGCGGCGTGGCTGGGAGCATAGGAAAAGCCGTTGTTGGACCGGGTGGCGGGCTGGTCATCCTTGCCGCCGCTCACCCAGCTGCCGCCCCAGGTGATGCTGAGGGCACCCAGATCGTGCGAGGCGGTGACGGTGGCGTCACCCGGATTGCGCGCCGTTTCGGCAAAGCCGCGAACGAGCGCCGCTTCGGTCGTTGCGGCAAGCTTCACCTCGTAGCGCGAGCGCTGGCTGTTGCGATCCGACAGCGCCTCCAGCCGCTTCAGCGCCGCCTCCAGTGCGGGCGGCTGCGCCCCGGCGTTGCGGGCGTGGGCGATGCCGTCATCGATCTGCGCCCAGGGCAGCGGCCAGGCGTTCATGGGGCCATCGATGTGGCCGAAGGATTTCAGCAGTTCGACGTCGGCCCGCAGTCTGGCGTCACCGGGCATCGCCCACGGGCCGGCCTGCGCCGATCCGGCCAGCAGCGCCGCGAGCAGGATCGATTTCAGCGCCAGTCCCACTCCGCCTCGGCCAGCGTCTGGGCGCGCGCATCGTCTATGTCCAGCCACGCCTGATCTCCGATATCGATGGCGTGCGCTTGGCCCGCGCGGGCAAGCAGCGCAACCCCTTCGGAGAGCGAAGGCGCGGAAAGCGCGGCGAGCGCCTCGAACAGCGCCGGGCGGACTACGAACAGGCCGGTGTCGTAGCAATCATAGACCAGCAGCCGCTTGCCGATGGCCTCGATGCGTCCATCGCGGGTGCGCACGCGCGTGACATCCTCTTCATCGACCCAGCGATGGCCAAGCCGCCGGTCGACGCCCAGCGACACGCCGCCCTTCGCGCCGGCAATGACGGCTGCAACCAGACCGGGGCCAAGCAGATGGTCTGCCATGGACAAGAGTGTCGGGCCGGTCACATCTTCGGCCGCCGCCAGCACGGACACGCCGTTGGGTGTGCTGTCCCACACCGGATTGTGGCGGATGGTGAGCGGCAGGCCGGCACCGCGCGCGGCATCGGCGACTTCGTCTGCCCGGTAGCCCACCACGACGGTTGCCGATGTGGCGCCGCCGGCCGCAAGCGCGCCCAGCACATGCTGGATCAGCGGCCGACCGCGCAGGGACAGCAGCGGCTTGACGGGCGTGACATCGCGCAGGCGCGAGCCGGCGCCCGCCGCCAGCACGATGGCATGCATCGGCCCTGCCCTCAGTGGCGGGAAACCGCGCCGTCCCGGTTTTCGCCGCTGACGAAATCGTTCAGCGCGATGTAAGCGGCCGAATCCTGCACCTGGATCGGCGGATGCTTGCAGAAGGACGCGGCCGGCGCGTGGATGACGCCACCGACGCCGCGATCCTTGGCGAGCTTGGCACAGCGGATGAGATCGATGGCGACGCCGGCCGAATTGGGGCTGTCTTCCACCGACAGGCGGAGCTCGATGTTCATCGGCACGCCGCCAAACAGCTGCCCCTCCATGCGCAGGAAACAGACCTTGTTGTCGTTCTGCCAGGCGACATAATCCGACGGCCCGACGTGGATATTGTCGTCTTCCAGACGGCGCTCGGCGACCGACTGCACGGCCTCGGTTTTCGATTCCTTCTTGGATGCCAGGCGGCCCTTGTTGAGCATGTTGAGGAAGTCGGTGTTGCCGCCGGTGTTCAGCTGATAGGTGCGATCGAGCCGCACGCCGCGCTGCGCAAACAGATCGGTGAGCACGCGATGGACGATGGTGGCACCCAGCTGCGCCTTGATATCGTCGCCGATCAGCGGCACGCCGGCTTCCTTGAAGCGCTGCGCCCAATCGGGATTGCTGGCAATGAAAACCGGGATGTTGTTGACGAAGGCGACCCTGGCGCGGAGCGCGGCTTCGGCATAGAATTCGGTTGCCTGCTGGCTGCCGACCGGGAGGTAGTTCATCAGCACGTCGGCGCCGCTGGATTTCAGGGTTTCGACCACCTCATCGAGCGTCGGCTGCTTTGCATCGGACAGGCGAAAGCCGCGATCTTCGGCAAATTCGGTCATGTGCTCGGACACGCCATCGAGGATGGCACCCATCTGCACCTTGATCCCGGAGGCGGGCACATGATCGCAGAAAATCGTCGTGCAGTTCGGCTTGGCGAAGATCGCCTCGGCCACATCCATGCCCACCTTGCGGCGATCGACATCCCAGGCGGCGACCACCCGGATATCTTTCGGGCGGTATCCGGCAAGGTCCCAGCGCGACAGGCCGATCGCTTCGTTGGCGCCGCCATTGGAATAATGCGCAATGCCCTGGATGAGCGAGCTGGCGCAGTTGCCGATACCGACGACTGCAATCTGGATGGCATTCATGAAAAGCTTCGTCCTTCGAAACGCGCGGCTGCCGCCGATAATACGCACGGCCTTGGCCGAAATAAATCTGTAACTTGGAAAGCCCCCTAACGCCGCTTCACGCGCGGGGCAAGAAATCATAGGCGGTGGCGGCGAAATTCGCCGCAACTTTCTCCCCGTCGGTCACCGCATATGCGCGCAATGCGAGCAGGAATCGCCATTCGGCGACGGCAAAGGTGATGGCGGCATAGGCCAGAATTGTCAGGAATCCGGCCCACCACGCGCCCAGTGCCGCAAACGGAACCAGCGTCCAGAAGAAGGTGTTGCGGCGGCCGGCAACCAGCCTGAACCGCCGCTCGAACGCCCCCCAATCATCCAGCTGACGCCCGGTAAACCGGCGGAAATATTCACCTTTCAGCGCTTCGGACAGGGCAAACACGATGATGCCGCCGGCCGCCAGCCAGGCGGCCGCACCCTGGCCGGTGCTGGCAAACCAGAAGCCGAGCGCCAGATACCAGGCATATTCCATGGTCTTGTCCAGCACATGCTCCAGATCGCCCCAGCGGGAAAAATCGTGACGTGCGCGCGCCAGCTTGCCATCCACCCCATCGAGCGGGCCGATCAGCAGCACCAGCGCCAGCCCCCACCACAGCTGACCCATGGCAAACAGCACGGTTGCCGCCACGCCGAGAATGGCGGTGAAGCAGGTCACCATGTTGGGGGTGATCGGCGTCGGCAGCAGCCAGCGCACAAGCTGATTTTCGATTCGCGGGTGAATCCAGCGCGCCGGCCAATCCAGACAGCCCTTCTGGGCGGCGGCAATCACCGCTTCGGTGGCATCATCGGCTGCTGCTGCAGAGGTGGGCCGCGCCCACAGCATCGGCGCTGCCCGTCGCCGCGCCGGGGCGTAAAGCGGCAGGCTCTCAACTGCAATGCGCCCGGCACCGGCGCCGACCGCGGCCCGCAGCAACGTGCCCGAAAGCTCCCATTCGCCGAGATCGCGCAGCGTTTCGTGCACCAGCGACAGCGGCATCAGCGCGGCGCCCGCCCAATGCGCGTGGGCATCGATGCGTTCGGCCCCCGATGGTGGCTCGGCATCGAACACCAGCAGCGTCGGCGCGTCGCCGATCCTCTCCGCACGCGCCACGCTGCTCACCAGCCGCTCGTCCAGCAGGATACCGGGCGCCAGCAGCAGCACTGCGCCGATCGGTGCTGCCGCGCAGCCGAGCTGGCCGTGCGCGGCGTCTGCCGTTGCCACGCGGCGTACCCGAGTGTCTCCGTGCAGCCGCTGCGCCACCGCATCGGGCAGTGCGGCGGCAACGACCACGGCCAGCGGCGCACCGGCCTTCAGCACCTGCCGCACCTGCCGTTCGAGCAGCGACAGCCCGGCGACCTCCACCAGCCCCGGCGGTGTTTCTCCCGGCGCGGCGTCCCCCGCCGAAAGCAATGCGATAAAGCTCATCGCCGGGAGCCATAGAAGGCGCTTGCCTTGCTTGCCAAGCGCATAAGCGGCGAGCGGTCTGCCGCATCGGCGGCGTACGGTCTGCCGCAGGACTGGCGTGCCGCTTGTTTCAGCCGTGTGACATTCTACTGTGCGGCGCGAAGATGACCCCGAATCCCTCCACAACACGCCCGCCGGAAATCGAAGCCTGGTCGAACCGGCTGCTTGTTCATCGCCTCTCTGCGGCCCTGCTGCCGCGCGCCATCGCGCTTGGCGTGCATCCCAACGCAGTTACCATGCTTGGCCTGCTGTTTGGCCTCGCCGCTGCAGCCGCCTACACGCGATGGGACAATCCCTGGTTTGCCACGCTTGGCTTTTTGCTGATGATCGGCTGGCATGTGATGGACGGGCTGGACGGCGCACTGGCCCGTGCCACCGGCAAGACGAGTGCGTTCGGCCGGCTGCTCGACGGCGTTGCCGATTATTCCACCTTCGTGGCCGTGGGCCTGGCGCTCGCCTTTGCGCAGGACAATATCCCGTTGGCGCTGGTGCTGGCGGTTTGCGCCGGCGCGGCGCACGCGCTGCAATCGGCCTTCTACGAAGCGGAGCGCGAAACCTACATCCGCCGGTCGCGCGGGCAGTTTGCCGCCAGCGCGCGGAGCGAAGCGGGCGGCGCCGTCGAGCGGCTGTACAACCGCGGCGAGGCGTGGCTCGGCAATTGCACGCGGCCGTTCGACCAGCTGCTGGCGGTGACCCCACCGGCCGAGCGGGCGCGAATGCTGGCGGACTGGCGGGCGAAGGCGGCACCGCGGCTGATGCTGCTGTCGCCGCTCAGCGCCAACGGCCGCACCATTGTCATCTGGCTCGCCTGCCTGGCCGGATCACCCTTCCTTTACTGGATATGGGAATTGCTGGCTTTGACGCTGCTGGCGCTTGCCGGGGGGCACTGGCTGCGGCAAGCGGAAGTGCGGCAGGGGGCGCCGGAATCGGGGCCGCCACCCAGCCCGTCGAGCCGGGGCTTCTAAAAGGATTTTTGACGAGTGGCAGACCACACTGATCCACAGCCTTCGCCGCTGACCCTTTTTCTGGCAGCGTCGGCCTCGCTCATCTGGCTCGGCTATGTGGTGTTTGCGGGCGCGGGCGACGGCCTTTCGCTGCTGTCTGCGCCGCGCGAGTGGGTGCGGCTGATTGCCGAAGCTTTCGTGCCGATTGCGGCACTTTTTGCCATTCTCGCAGCGGTGAAGCGGGTGCCCGGCAGCACGCCGATCGGGCTGGCTGCCGATCCGCTGGAAACCGCCGAAGCGGATTTTACCGGGATTGTCACGCGGGTGGAGGCGGTGCGCGATCTGCTGGCCGGAGATCTTGCAGCGGTGACCGCCGCCACGCGGGGGCTGGAGTCGGAGGCGGCGCGCGTGCGCGGGCTGACCGGCGAAATTGCAACCGCGAGTGAGGCGGCCGTGCAATCCGGCGCGGCGCTGGCGGCTTCGCTGCCGCCATCGGCGGCGGCAGCAGCCGACATCAACCGCGCGCTGATCGAGGCGGGTGCGATTGCCGACCGGCAGACGGAAGCGCTGGCGGCGGCATCGCTCGCGCTGGCCGATGGCAGCCGGGCAGTGGGGCGCGAGGGCCAGGCGGCGGCCGGCCTGCTGGCAGGCGCGCTTGCGGAATTGCGAACGAGTGCCGGCGAGACGCGCGCGGCCGGCGAGGCGGCGCTTGCGAGCATCACGGCAGAAGCCGACCGCGCCTTTGCCAGCACGGCGGAGGCGCTGGATGCGGTGCGCGGGGGGATTTCGGCGCAGAGCCATGGGCTTGCTGCATCGCTGGGTGAAGCGCGGGCGCTCTTGGAGCAGATCGGCCATGAGAGCGCGCGGGCGATGTCGGCACGGCTGGAGGCACTGACAACGCAGGCGAACGGGCTGGACGCGCGGCTGCAATCGCAGCTGGCGACGGTCGAGGCGGTGGGAACAGGGGCGGAGCGCAGCTTTCAGCTGCTGGACAAGCGATTGGGGCACAGCGCGGACACCAGCGCAACCACGCTGGACGCACTGAAGGCGCGGATCGAGGGGGTGACCGCCAGCATTGCCGCGCTGACGGAACCGCTGCGCGACAACAAGCTGGCGGCAGGCGAGCTCGAGGTGACTGTTTCGGGCTTGCGCGAAACGGCGATGCAGACCGTCGATGTGCTGGCCGAAACATTGCCGGTGCGGACGGTGGAAGCGAGCCGGGCGGCGGAGACGATGACGGCGGAACTGCGCGCGCTGGCGTCGATCATCGACGAGGCACACGCCAAGGCCGCCGGGCTGGCCAGCCCGATTGCCGAAAGCCGGGTGGCGTTGCTG
This sequence comes from Sphingomonadales bacterium, assembly GCA_038217965.1. Taxonomy (GTDB): domain Bacteria; phylum Pseudomonadota; class Alphaproteobacteria; order Sphingomonadales; family Sphingomonadaceae; genus Sandaracinobacteroides. The sequence continues at coordinate 7,698 of JBBRKH010000021.1, forward strand.
GAGGCGACCGAAGGCTATGCGGCGCAGCGGGTGGCGATCGAGACGGCGGGGCAGGCGCTGGTGGTGGAGCTGGAACAGGCCCGGCAGCTGATCGCGCAGGTGGAGGAGCAGACGCGCGACACCTCGCTGGCGGCGGCGACGCGGCTGGTGGATGCGATGACGCGGGTTCGCGAAGTGGCGCAGCAGACCGCCGGCACGATGCGCGAGACGCTGGACGGGGTGATCGGCGAAGCGCGGGAAAGCCTGGCGGGCGCCGCCGACACGGCGATGCGGCAGAGCTTTGCCGGGCCGATACTCGCGCAGGCGCGGGAGGCGGAAAGCCTTGCCCAATCTGCCTCCGAACGCACCGCCGCCAGCATGGCTGCGCTCGCCGGCACGCTGAAGCTGCTGGACGCGCGCGCCAGCGACCGCTCCGCCAGCCTGCAGGAGGCCAGCGCAACGGATTTGCTGGCAACCGCCAGCTTCATCACCGACCGCCTCGCCAGCAAGGCGCTCAGCATCGCGTCGGCGATGGGCAAGCCGATGAGCGACGCCGACTGGACCGCCTGGCGCAAGGGCGAACGCTCGCTGTTCAACCGCCGCGCGCTCAGCCTGCTGGAAAAGCGCGAGGCGAGGGCGCTGAAGGAGCAGATTGCGGCCGACCCGGAGCTGGGCGAGACGGTGCGCCACTATACGGCGGATTTCGCCGCATTGCTGGCGCGGACGGGAGATGCGGGATTGGCGCCGGCGCTGCTGTCTTCGGACGCCGGGCGGCTGGCGGCGGCGTTGATCGAGGTTCTGGAGGATTAGGGTCAGGACCCTGGGGTTGGACTGTGCCGTGAGGTGGGAGATGCCGGCTTTTGCTGGCATGACGGAGACTTTGTGCGTGTTTTATTGCGCGCGGTGGGCTTCTCCCATGCGGCGGATTGCGGCGATTTTGGCGTTGAGGGGTGACCAGTCATCCTGGCTGGCGATGGCGGCCCAGACGGTTTCCACTTCGTCCACCAGCATCGTGCAGGGCGCAGCGTCGCTCCAATAGGGGTGGTTGGCGGCGGCTTCGACGGGAAGCTGGCGAGCGGCCAGCTCGGCGAAGGGCTTGAAAGCCGGCGGCAAGGGCCGCGACGTGCGGGCAGCGTGCCAGGCCACGTCCGGCTGAATGCCGCTTTCCGCCAGCCCGATTTCGAAGGCGCGGATCAGCGCTTGGTCGGTGGTTGCGTCCTGCGGCTGCAATCCCATCCGCCAGAGAAACTGGCGGCGGGCGTTTTCGGCAAGACGTTCGGGCCAGCTTTGCAACGCCGGGATGAGGCTCTCGGCCGGCGCCACGTTGCGCAGGGCCTGGGCCAGCTGGAACAGGTTCCATTGCAGGGCTTCCGCCTGCCGGCCGAAGGCGTAGAGGCCGAACTGGTCGAAATAGGCGGCGGTGAACCCCATGTCCCACTCCGGCAGAAAGCGCCATGGGCCGTAGTCGAAGCTTTCGCCGGTGATGTTCATGTTGTCGGTGTTGAGCACGCCGTGGACGAAGCCGGCGACATGCCACTCGGCGGCCAGGCGTGCGGCGCCCTCTACGGCATAGTCCATGAGGGTGGCATATGGGTCCGGGCCTGGGTCGCGCCTGGCGAGACGCTCCAGCACATAGTGCGAAAGTCGCTCGATTTCGGGCGAAAGGCCCAGCGCGGCGAGACGCTGGAAGCTGCCGTAGCGGATGTGGCTGTGCGACAGGCGCACGAGGACGGCCGATCGGGTGGGCGAAGGCTCGTCGCCGCGGGAGAGCTGCTCGCCGGTTTCGATGACGCTGAGCGTGCGCGAGGTGGTGACGCCGAGCGCCTGCAGCATTTCGGTGGCGAGGATTTCGCGCACCGCGCCTTTCAGCGTCAGGCGGCCGTCGCCGGCGCGCGACCAGGGGGTCTGGCCGCTGCCCTTGGTGCCAAGGTCCATCAGCCGGCCGCCACTATCTTCCAGTTGCGCGAACAGGAAGCCGCGGCCGTCGCCGAGTTCGGGATTGTAGTGGCGGAACTGGTGGCCGTGATAGCGCAGTGCCAGCGGCTGCGGCAGGCTGCCGGGGATGGGCTGGAAGCGGCCGAGGTGGGCTATCCAGTCGGCATCGGCTGGTTTGTCAAACCCGATTTCGGCTGCGGCGCGGTCGTTGCGGAAGCGCAGGATCGTCTGCGGGAAGTCGGCCGCCGCCACGGGATCGAAGAATTCGCTGCCGAGGGCGAGGATGTCGATTCGCGGGCGCAGGGCGGTGCTGGTCATCCCCTGCCTTTCGGGCCGCGGGGCGCAACAATCAACCGTGCGGACGGGCTTTCACAAGCGAGAATAGTCCGCGCCGCAGCCGATGGCGACCAGCCGGGCGCATTGCTCGCAGATGCGTTGGTAATCCTCGACCGGGCTGATTTTCGCCTGGTGCAGCGCGTCACCGACGAGTGCAAAGGTCATCGAGGCGGTGATGGCCGGATCGACGCCCTCGATGCCGTGCACACGGCAGAAGGTTTCGATGTGCTGCTCCACCCACTGTTGCACGACTTCTCGCGACGCGAGAAAGAAGGGCTCTGCTTCCGGGCTGGGCTGGTGTTGCGTCGGGCATTCATCGACTGCCAGCGCGTCGCTCGCCCGGCCCTTCATGGCGTTGTAGGCCGAATCGGTTTCGCAGAAGGCAAAGCAGCGCCGAACGACGGTTGCCGGATGCAGCAATTCCAGTAAATCGCCCTCTTGCATGGCAGCGATCATGCGGCCGCCGTGCACGCGGCCAAGCTCGGCCAGCAATGCCCGCTTGGAGCCGAAATGGTAGAAGATGGAGCCTTCGGAGACATCCGCCTCGCGGGCAATGTCTGCCGTGCCGGTTGCGGCATAGCCGCGGGTGGCAAACAGCATGAATGCCGCCTCGATTACCCGTGCGCGGGTTTCGGCTGGATCATAGCGGCGTGCCTTGGCATCTTGCGCGCAAGGCTTCGCAGCCTTGACCTGCACGGAAGGCTTCGCAGCCTTGATGGGTGTAACGCGTGCTTGCGGCGCGATCGCCTGCTCGCTTGCTCTGGTCGCCAAGATGCAGTCCTCTCTTGCTTTGCTCTATGCGCCCGAACTGAGTGGCAGTCAAAAGTTTCGGCACCGGAGTAGGTGAAACTTTGCACCTGCAGATCGGGCGCGGTTGCACTACAGCCCGTTGGTGACCGCCGCTGCATGTCAGGATCTCTATTGCTGGACCGCCGATTCGGTGCGGCTGCATTTTCGCGATTTCGCCGGTGACCGGGCGCGCCCGGCGATCCTCTGCCTGCCGGGGCTGACGCGCAACCTGCGCGATTTCGATGCGCTGGCAATGGCGCTGGCGCCGCAGTTCCGGGTGGTGACGGCCAGTTTTCGCGGGCGCGGCGATTCGGGGTATGCCAAGGATCCACTGACCTATGTGCCGCTGACCTACATGCAGGATGTCAACCGGTTGATCGACGCCGCCGGGCTCGAGCGCTTCATCGTGATCGGCACGTCGCTTGGCGGGCTGGTCGGCATGCTGCTGGAAGTGACGCAGACGGGCCGGATGGCCGGCCTTGTGCTCAACGATGTGGGGCCGGACATGGAACCGGCGGGCCTGGCGCGGGTGCGGTCGCAGGTGGGGCGCGGCAACGGCTGGGCTACCTGGTTGCAGGCGGCGCGCGACCTGGGCGACAAGCAGGCCGCAATCTATCCACACTGGGCGCTGCCGGACTGGCTGGCGCACGCCAAGCGGCTGTGTCGGGTGTCGCGACAGGGGCGCATCGTGTGGGATTATGACGCGCAGATCGCTGCTCCCTTTGCGCTGCCGCACGCCGACGGGGCGCTCGATCTGTGGCTGGCGCTGGAGGCCTGGCGCGGGCTGCCGATCCTGTCGCTCAGGGGTGCGCTTTCGGATATCCTGTCGGCGCGCACGCAGGCGGAAATACAGCGTCGCCTGCCGGAAATCACAGCGGTAACCGTGCCCGATGTGGGCCATGCTCCGACATTGATGGAGGCGTCTGCACTGGCTGCGCTGAAGGCCTGGCTGCAGCGGTTCGACGGGGAGACGGATGGTGGTTGAGACACGGCATGCATGGCGACTGGCGAAGCGGCCGGTTGGCGAGATAGCGGACAGCGATCTGGCCTTTGCGCAGGAAAATGTGCCCGCGCTGGCGGACGGGCAGTTCCTGCTGCAGGTGGGCTATCTGTCGCTCGATCCGACGAACCGCATCTGGATGTCGGACATGGAGCAATATATGCCGCCCGTGGGCCTTGGCGAGGCGATGCGCGGCGGGGTGATCGGGCGGGTGCTGGAAAGCCGCAAGACAGGGGTTTCGCCTGGCATGCTGATGGCAGGGCTCGGCGAATGGGCGAGCCATATGGTGACCGACGGGACCGGCATGTCGCCCTTTCCCGAAGTGCCGGGCATCGGCATAGCGGCCGGCTTCGGCAGCCTGGGGCTGGTTGGCCCGACGGCCTATTTCGGGCTGCTGGACATCGGCCAGCCGAAGCAAGGCGACGTGCTGGTGGTGGGGGCGGCAGCCGGCGGCGTCGGCCAGATCGTCGGGCAGATCGGCAAGATCAAGGGCTGCACGGTGATCGGCATCGCCGGCGGGCCGGACAAGTGCCGCTACATCGTGGACGAGCTCGGCTTCGACCATGCCATCGACCACAAGGCGGAAGATGTGGGGGCGGCGCTCGATCGCATCGCGCCCGGCGGGGTAGACATCAATTTCGAGCAGGTGGGCGGCCCGATCATGGAGGCGGTTGTTTCGCGCATGAAGCACTTCGGCCGGATGCCGCTGTGCGGCATGATCTCCGGCTATAATGCGACCGACATGGCCGAACCGGCCGGGCAATGGACACTGATCCTGATGCGCCGCCTGAAGGTGCAGGGGTTCATCGTGACCGACTTCGCGCCGCGCTTCGGCGAAGCCTTCCAGCAGCTTTCCCAGTGGATGCTGGAAGGCAGGATCAAGACCCGGCAGGATATCCGGCCCGGCCTGGAGAATGCGCTGGAAGCCGTGAAGCTTCTGTATACCGGCGGCAACTTCGGCAAGCTGCTGGTGGAAGTTTCGAAACTCTAGGGTCGGGAAGGCCGCCTCGCTCGCGCCGCTCTTCGCCAGCGGCCTTCCTGACGCGATCACGGTGGATCAGCATGGTCGAAAAGCGCTCTAGTGCGTGTTCGTCCGCATCGGAACTGCGGCGGCTTTGGCATGCGGATACTGTGCGGTGCCGGTCAGCGCCGGCACATCTTGGGACGCACTGGGCAGGCGGCGCTCGGCACGACGCGCGAGATAGCGGGTGAAGAAATAGCCGCCGACCGCGGCGGCAATCATGCCGACGGGGCCGAGCCGCCGGGCAATCTGCGGCAGGATGATCGGCAGCGCGGCACCCACAATGGCGCCGGCCGGGCCGGCGGAAACGCCGCCGATGGAGCGGGCGAGGGTGCGGCCGGCAAGCGCGGTAACGATTTTTGCGATCATGAACTGTCTCCTGTTGTTTCGCTAAACTGGCAACGCTGCGGTTAGTTTCAAGTCTGTCGAAAGATCGGCGATCAGGCGGTTGAGCACAAGGCGGCCGCTTGCCGTTGCCTGCAGGCGGTGACCGGGCGCCAGCAGGCCAAGGGCGGTAAGGCGCGCACGGGCCGGCAGATCGATGGCCCGATCGAGCGAAACCCCGGTGCGGCTTTCGAAGTGCTCCGGGTCGATGCCACGAGCCAGGCGAAGGCCCATCAGCAGGGCTTCGTCTGCTGCGGTTTCCGGCTGGATGGGGGATTGCGATTCGATGCCCTGCCCTGTCGCTTCCACCTGCGCGAGCCAGGTTTCCGGGCGGCGGTGGCGCTGGGTGGCGCTGGCATTCCTGCGGCCGTGCGCGCCAGGGCCGATGCCGGCATAGTCGGCGTAGGTCCAATAGGCGATGTTGTGCCGGCTTTCGTGGCCGGGGGCTGCGTG
>JBBRKH010000022.1:0-13051 GCA_038217965.1 Sphingomonadales bacterium
GGCAGGCATGTTGGCCAGCAGCGCCGCCAGATCCTCCACGTCGGCCGGCCGCACCAGCGTCTCCGCAGCACCGCCACAGCGAAACCAGATGAAGTCCGCAAACGAGGCGCCATGCTCCACCGAGCCGCGCATGGTCCCGGGGATTTGCACGCCAGGCGTCTGAGGAAGCGCGACCGCCATCACGAAGCCAGCGCCTTCTGCAACCCGGCGGGCAGGTTGGCCGCCCACTTCGTGATGTCGCCCGCGCCCAGGCAGATCACCATGTCACCCGGCCCAAGGAGCGGCGCCACCGTGGCGGCAAGATCGGCCTCGCCCGCAACCGTCAGCACCTGCCGGTGCCCGGAGCGTCGCAGCGCGTCCGCCAGCGTGTCGGAGCTGAACCCCTCGATCGGCTGCTCGCCCGCTGGATACACTGGCGCAACCACAACCGTGTCGGCATCGTTGAACGCCTGCCGCCAGTCCTCGAACAAATCCCGCAATCGCGTGTACCGGTGCGGCTGCACCACCGCGACAACGCGCGCTGTCGCCCCCTCGCGAGCCGCCGCCAGCACCGCCTTCACCTCCACTGGATGGTGGCCATAATCATCGATCACCGTCACCGGTTCGCCGGCGCCCGCCTGCACCTCGCCCACCTTGGTGAAGCGCCGCTTCACGCCGGTGAAGCGCGCAAACCCGTCGCGGATCTGCGTATCGCTCAGGCCCAGCTGGTCGGCAACCGCGATCGCTGCCAGCGCATTCTGCACATTGTGCCGCCCGGGCATCGGCAGGATCAGCCCCTCCAGTGTCCGCTCTTCGCTGCCGTGCGTGCGCAGTGTTGCGTCAAACCGGTTGCCGCCCGGCACCGGCTTCACATTGTCGCCGCGCACATCGGCCTGCCCGGCAAAACCATAGGTCACGATGCGCCGGTCGGCCACGCGCGGCAGCATCGCCTGCACCTCGGGATGATCGAGGCACAAGATGGCCGCGCCATAGAATGGCACCTTCTGGATGAAGCTGCGGAAGGCTTCTCGCGCGGTGTCGAAATCGCCGTAATGATCCAGATGCTCGGGATCGATGTTCGTCACGATCGCAAAGGTCGGGGGAAGGCGCAAAAAACTGCCGTCGCTTTCGTCGGCTTCCACCACCATCCACTCGCCGGCACCCAGCCGGGCGTTGGAACCATAGCTGTTGATGATGCCGCCGTTGATCACCGTCGGGTCCAGCCCGCCGGCATCCAGCAGCGCTGCCACCATCGAGGTCGTCGTCGTCTTGCCGTGCGTGCCGGCAACGCACACCGTCGATTTCAACCGCATCAGCTCGCCCAGCATTTCGGCGCGCCGCACCACCGGGATGCGTCGCTCCAGCGCCAGATCGACTTCCGGATTGCCGGGCCTAATGGCGGTCGATGTCACCACCACCGCCGCGTCGCCCAGATTTTCGGTGGCATGGCCAATGTGCACCGTGATGCCCTTGGCCCGCAGCCCGGCAATCACATACCCTTCGGCAATGTCCGAGCCCTGCACGGCAAAGCCCAGGTTCGCCATGACCTCGGCGATGCCCGACATGCCTATGCCGCCGATCCCGATAAAGTGGATGGGCCCGACATCGCGCGAGAAGGTGCCAGTGCCCGAGCGGGGTTTGCTGATCGTCATCCGCGGTCCCGCACTTCTTTTTCCACCAGATCGGCCAGCTTTTCCGCCGCATCCGGGTGCCCCAGTTGCCTTGCCGCCGCCGCCGCTCCGGCCAGCGCCTCGGGCGAACCCATGAAGCCGGACAAATGCCCGGAAAGCGTTGCCGGCGACGTCGTGTCCTCAGGCAGCAGCACCCCCGCACCGGCCGCCACGAAGCCTGCGGCATTGGCGGTCTGGTGATCATCCGTCGCCGCCTTGAACGGGATCAGGATCGCCGGCCGCCCCATCACCATCAATTCCGCCATCGTCGATGCACCAGCGCGCGACACCACCAGATGCGCCGCTGCCATCCGCTCGGGCAGATCGGCCATATAGGCGAGGCATTCGGCCTCGACGCCCGCGGCGCGATAGGCTGCAACCACTGCCGACAGGTCTTCCGGCCGGCACTGCTGCTGCACCACGAGCCTTGACCTGTGCGGCGCGGGAAGCGCGGCGATTGCGGCCGGCACCAGCGTCGACAGGACACGCGCGCCCTGGCTGCCGCCGATCACCAGCAGCCGAAATGGCGCACTGCCTGCAGGCGCGGAAAAAACTGTCTGGCGGGCATCGATGATCGCCTGCCGCACCGGATTGCCGGTCACCTGCAACTTGCGCTCCAGCGCGCCATCCACCCGCAGCGTGTCGGCATAGGTCAGCGCAATGGCGCTCACCTTCTTTGCCATAAAGCGGTTAACCCGGCCGAGCACCGCATTCTGCTCGTGCAGGATCACCGGCAGCTTCAGCGCAATTCCCGCCAGCATTCCCGGCAACGCCGGATAGCCGCCAAAGCCGATCACCGCATGGGCGGACACATCGCGCGCGATCTGCCGGCCTGCGGCGCGCCCCTGGTACACAGCCCAGCAGGCCTTCGCCCAGGCAATCGGATTCATCCCCGAAGCGGTTGCCGCCGGAATCACATGCTTGCCGGCATCGGAAAATAGGCCCGGAATGCGCAGGCCCCGAACATCGGTCAGCAGTGTCACCCGATGGCCACGCCGCTGCAGCACAGCCGAAAGCGCGTCCGCCGGGATCATGTGCCCGCCGGTCCCGCCCGCTGCAATCACCAGCGAAAGCGTCATGCAGCGACACCTCCGGTCTGCAGATATGGCGACGCCTTCAGGTGACGGTTGCGTCTGGTGAGTGCCAGCAGCAGCCCCATCGCAACCGAGGTCGCCAGAAAGCTGGAGCCGCCGTGGCTCACAAACGGCAGGGTCATCCCCTTCGACGGCGCCAGCGCCACATTCACCGCCATGTTGATCAGCGCCTGCCCTCCGAATTGCGCCACCAGCCCGGTCGCCGCAATCAGCACGAACGGGTCATCCTCATCAAGGAGTTGTAGCAATACCCGGATTACAATCGCAAGATATAGTAGGGCAAGCGCAAAACAGGCAATTGCGCCGAACTCTTCGCCGATCACCGAAAAAATATAATCGGTCTGCGCCTCGGGCAGCCGGAACTTCGCCGTCCCCTCGCCCGGCCCGGTGCCGTACAGCCCGCCCGACCGGAAGCAATCGAGCGCCCGATCCACCTGATAGGTGTCGCCTTCACCGTGCAGGAAACCATCGATCCGGTTCCTGATGTGCGGCTCCACCTGATAGGCCAGCACCAACCCGAGCGCAGCCAGCAGCACCACGCCGAACACGATCATCAGCGGCAAACCGGCAAGGCACGCCTGCACCAGCCATACCGCGATGAAGAGCGCCGCCTGCCCGAAATCCGGCTGCGTCACCAGCAGCGCCACGATGGCCACCACCACCGCCCCGCCAATCGGAATCACTGGCAGGCTGCGATCCTGGAAGCGTGTGGCAAACAGCCAGCCGGTCGCCACGATGAAGAAGGGCTTCAAAAACTCGCTCGGCTGCAGCTGGAAGCCGCCCAGTGAAAGCCAGCGCACCGCGCCGTTCACCTCGACGCCGATTGCCGGCACGAGCGCCAGCCCGACGAAAAACACCAGAAAGCCGCCCAGCGCAAAGCGCCGTGCCGCATCGATCGACAGCATCGAGATGGCCAGCATCAAAGGCACCCCGGCGGCCACCCAGATCAGCTGGCGATAGAGGAAGTGCAGTGGCTCGATCTGCACGCTGCCGCCCGAAAGGCGCAGCGCTGCCGCCGGCGAAGCCGCCGCCACCGCCAGGATGCCAAGGCCGATCAGCACCAGCACCATCGCCAGCAGCGGCCGGTCGATGGTCCAGAACCAGCGCGCAAAGGGCGAAGCATCAGCGCGGCCAAGGGAAAGCGGGTTCTTCATGACCGCAACGCCTGCACAGCGGCGCGGAACGCCTCTCCGCGCGCTTCAAAATCGCGGAACTGGTCGAAGCTGGCGCAGGCCGGGCTCAGCAGCACCGTATCGCCAGCGATTGCCGCCGCTGCCGCATCTCGCACCGCGCGTTGCAGCGTGCCGCTCGTCGAAACCGGCACCAGCGGCCGCAGGATATCGGCGAACAGCCCGCCCGCCTCGCCGATCGTGTAGGCCGCCTTCACGTGGCGCAGATGCGGCAGGCAGGCATCAAGCTCGCGCGTCTTGGCCTGCCCGCCGACGATCCAGTGAACATCGCGATAGGCCTGCAACGCGGGTGCCGCGCTCGTCGGGTTGGTCGCCTTGCTGTCGTTCACGAAGCGCACGGCGGCGATGCTTGCCACCTGCTCCATCCGGTGCGGCAGGCCGGGAAAGCTGGCCAGTCCGTGCTCGATCGACGCGTCCGGCACGCCAAGCAACCGCGCCGCCGCCAAGGCGCAGGCGATGTTCTGCGCATTGTGCGGCCCCGGCAGTGCCGGCCAGCGGCGCTGATCTTGCGCCGCGACATCCGCGAACGACACCGATGTGAGCACCGCGCTTGCAGGCAGCCTGGCGGCGATGGCGCGCGTGAAGCCATCGTCTGTTGCAATGATGGCTATCGCGCCCGGCGCCTGCATCGCAAAAAGCCGCGCCTTGGCGGCGGCATAGGCTTCCATGCCATCGTAGCGATCCAGATGGTCTGGTGTCACGTTGGTGAGAATGGCAATATCGGCCATCACCGTCTGCGACAGATCGATCTGGAAACTGGACAGCTCCAGCACATAGGTGCCGCCGGCCGGCAGCGCCGGCTGATCCAGAATGGGCAGGCCGATGTTGCCGCCCAGCCTGGCCTGTTGCCCGGCGGACTCCAGCAGATGGTGCAGCAGCGCCGTGGTGGTGGATTTGCCGTTGGTGCCGGTGATCGCCACCAGCCGGTGCGGCGGCAGGGTGGCGCGGGCGCACTGGAACAGCTCGATGTCGCCGACGATCGGCACCCTGGCATCGCGCGCACGCCCCGCCAGCGGATGCCGGTTCAACGGAACACCGGGCGACACCACCAGCCCGGCAAGACCCGACAGCGGCTCCCCCATCAGATCCGCAAGCTGCACATCCGGCACGGCTGCAAGTGCGGCGCCCCGCGCGTCCGGCCGGTCGTCCCAGGCCATGATGCTGGCGCCCGAGCGCTGCAGAAAGCGGAGGCTGGAAATCCCCGAACGCGCCAGCCCGTAAACGGCCCAACGCTGGCCCGAAAGATCGGCCCGGATCACCGCAGCTTCAACGTGGCAAGGCCAGACAGCGCCAGCACCAGCGAAATGATCCAGAAGCGGATGACGATGGTCGATTCCGACCAGCCCAGATGCTCGAAATGGTGATGGATGGGCGCCATCTTGAACACCCGCTTGCCGGTCAGCTTGAAGCTTGCCACCTGCACGATGACGGAAACCGCCTCCAGCACGAACAGCCCGCCAACCACGATCAGAACCAGCTCGTGATTGGTGACGACCGCAATGGTGCCGATGGCGCCGCCCAGCGCCAGGCTGCCGGTGTCGCCCATGAAAACCGCTGCCGGGGGGGCATTGAACCACAGAAAACCCAGCCCCGCACCCATCACCGCGCCGCAGAACACCAGCAGTTCGCCCGCGCCGGGCACGAAATGCACGCCAAGATAGGCGGAGAACACCGCATTGCCGACCAAATAGGCAATCACCCCGAAGGTCATCGCCGCGATGATCACCGGCATCGTCGCCAGACCGTCCAGCCCATCGGTGAGGTTCACCGCATTGCCGGCGCCGACAATCACGAACGCGCCGAACAGGATGTAGAGCCAGCCGATATCGGTGCCGACATCCTTCAGGAAAGGATAATAGACGGTGGTGCCGGTGAAGCTGGAGATATAGGCCACTGCCAGGCCCGCGATCACGAATTCGCCCACCAGCCGCACCCGCCCCGTCACACCCTTCGCCGATCGCCGCGTCACCTTGTTGTAATCGTCCACGAAGCCGATGGCGCCGAAGCCGAGCGTCACGAACAGGCAGGCCCACACGAACGGCAAATCCCATTCCATCCACAAAAGCGTGGAAACCGTGAGGCAGATCAGGATCATCAGCCCGCCCATCGTCGGCGTGCCCATCTTGGTGATCAGATGGCTGGCCGGCCCGTCCTCGCGGATCGGCTGGCCCTTGCCCTGCTTCGACCGCAGCCACAGGATGAAGCGCGGCCCGATGAGGAGCGACAGGAACAGTGCCGTCATCATCGCCGCTCCCGACCGGAAGGTGAGGTAGCGGACGATGTTGAGGGCGCCCGGGAAGCCCAGCCATTCGGCAATCAGATAGATCATGCCGCCCCCTTCAACGCGCTCACGATGCGCCCAAGACCTATCGAGTTGGAGCCCTTCACCAGCAGCGCATCGCCCGGCTGCAACGTGCAGCGAGCCCACGCCAGCGCCTCGTCGGCGGTTGCGAAATACGCCGCGCCATCCACCTTCAGCGCGCGCATCTCGTCGCCGACCAGTGCCAGCTCCGATATGCCCGCCGTCGCGAGCGGCGCCTTCAGCGCGGCATGAAACGCATTGCTCAGCGCACCCAGTTCGAGCATCGCGCCCAAAATCGCCACCCGCCGCTTCGCCGGCACCGCGCCAAGCACGGCAATCGCCGCCGCCATCGACGCCGGGTTCGCATTGTAGCTCTCGTCGATCAGCAGCGCTTCGCCACCCGCCACCGCCACCCGCGCCCGGCCGCCGCGCCCCGGCAGATCGGTAAGCTCCGCAAGTGCCAGCCCGGCTTCCGCCAGATCGCCACCCGCCGCCTTTACCGCCGCCAGCACTGCCAGCGCGTTCGAAACCCAGTGCTGCCCCGCCATGCCGATCCGGCACGCCACCACCTCGCCCGCCACATCCGCCGTCAGATCGGTGCCGTCCGGCCCGGCCTCGATGGCGAGAGGCCGCACATCGGCAGTGCTGCCAAAGGCCAGCGCGACAAGCCCAAGCGACTCGATTTTCCCGCGCAGAACAGCGGCATGCGCATTGTCCGCCGGATAGATTGCGGTGCCGCCCGGCTCCACGCCCTCGAAGATTTCCGCCTTGGCGCGCGCAATATCCGCCTCCTGCGCAAAATTTTCGCGGTGTGCACTGGCCACCCAGGTCACCAGCGCCACATGCGGCCGCACCATGCGAGTTAGAGTTGCAAGTTCCCCGGCGTGGTTCATCCCCATCTCGAAAACGCCAAACCGCGTCGCCTCCGGCATCCGCGCCAGCGAAAGCGGCACACCGGTGTGGTTGTTGTAGCTCTTGACAGACCAGTGGGTAGCCGCCGGCTCCACCCGCCCCAGCGCCCGCCGCAGCGCTTCCTTCACACCGGTTTTGCCGACACTGCCGGTCACGCCGATTATCGTCGCCGATGTCCGCGCCCGCGCCGCAACGCCCAGCGCCTCCAGTGCGCGCAAGCCATCCGCCACCTGGACATGCGGCGCGTCCACCGGCCGCTCGACCACAAATCCGGCGGCACCCCGCTGCGCTGCCTGCGCCACAAAATCATGCCCGTCCGCCGCCGCGCCGCGCAGCGCCACGAAAAGCTCTCCGCCGATGATCTCGCGGCTGTCGAACGCCACGCCGTCGACGGCGAAATCCGCCGACAGCTGCCCGCCGGTTGCCCGCGCGATCGCCTCGCCCGTCCAGAGCGGGGCGATCATGCCGCCGCTTCCCGCGCAACCGTCACATCATCGAACGGCAGCACATCGCGCCCGACGATCTGCCCCTGCTCGTGCCCCTTGCCGGCCAGCAGCACCACATCGCCCTCGCGCGCCTCGCCAACAGCCGCGAAAATCGCCTCGCGCCGCCCGCCGATCTCGCGCGCCCCCGGCGCTGCCGCCAGAATCTCCGCGCGAATGGCGGCCGGCACTTCACTGCGCGGATTGTCGTCGGTCACAATCGCCACATCCGCATCGCGCACCGCAACCGCCCCCATTTCCGGCCGCTTGCCGCGGTCGCGGTCGCCGCCGCAGCCAAACACCAGAATCAGCCGGTTGGCCGTGTGCGGCCGCAGTGCCCGCAAGGCTGCCTCAAGTGCATCGGGCGTGTGCGCATAGTCCACATACACCGGCGCACCGTGGGGCGTGATGACCGCCCGCTCCAGCCGTCCGCGCACGCCCGATATCCGCGCCAGCCCGGCAAAGGTCGCCGCCGCATCCCCCCCGGTCGCCACCACAAGTGCCGCCGAAACCAGAGCGTTTGCCGCCTGATAGCCGCCGATCAGCGGCAGCATGAGCGTCTGTTCGCGGCCGGAATGGGCAATCGTCAGCGTCTGCCCCAGCAGCGTGGGCAACCGCTTCAGCAGGCGGATGAAGTCGCCGTCCGGCCCCACCGTCAGCAGCGTCGCGCCGCGCGCGCGCACCGCCTCGCAAACCCTCGCCGCATAGTCGGCCCCGGCGCTTTGCGCGTCCAGCCACACCACCGCCACCCCGTCCGGCTGCAATACCTCGTCAAACAGCCTGCGCTTGGCCTGGAAATAGCGTTCCATGTTGCCGTGATAATCCAGATGATCCCGGGTCAGATTGGTGAAGCCGGCCGCCACGACGGGCAACCCTTCGGAGCGGTGCTGCGCCAGCCCGTGTGACGATGCCTCGAACGCCAGATGCGTCACACCCTCCCGCCGCAGCCCGGCCGCATTCGAAAGAAACGTCACGATATCCGGAGTCGTCAGCCCGCCCGGGCCCGCTTTCACCTGATCGTCGGAGGTGGTGACGCCCAGCGTCCCGATGCTGGCCGCCCGCTCGCCCGCCAGATGCCAAAGCTGCCGGATGAGTTCCACGCAGCTGGTCTTGCCATTGGTTCCCGTCACAGCGACGGTGGTGGCAGGGTAGGGCGCGTAGAAGCGCGCCGCCAGCTCGGCAAAATCCCGTCGCGGATTGGCGGCCACCACATGCAGCGCGCCTTCCACCCGGGCCTGCGCCCGCGCCACCACGGCAATCGCGCCTCGCGTCACCGCGTCGGAGATGAAATCCTCGCCGTCGAAACTGCCGCCCTGAAAGGCGCCGAAAACGCTTCCCGCCGCCACCTGCCGGTTGTCGATCGCGAAGCCGGAAATCTGCGGCCAGATGGCCTCCAGGCCGCTCACCGCACAACCCGAGGGTTGTAGAGCCCGACAAACATCGACGTATCCGGTTCCTTCGCCGCTTCCGGCGCCACGCCCAGAACCGGGGCGATCCGGTTCACCACATTCTTGAACACCGGCGCTGCAACCGATCCGGCCATGCGCGATCCGCTGGAAGGATCATCCACCATCGTCACCACCACATAGCGCGGATCGTCCATTGGAAAGGCGCCGGCAAAGGTCGTGATGTTGCGGCGCCGGTCATAGCCGCGCGCGTTCGCCAGCACCTTTTCGGCGGTGCCGGTCTTGCCGCCCACCCGATAGCCTTCGGCATCGGCCTTCTTGCCGGTGCCGTCCAGCACCGCCAGCCGCAGCATGCCGTTGACCAGACGCGAGGTCTTCTCCGTGAACACCCGCTGCCCCGCCGGCTGTTTGCCATCCGGGATTTTCAGGTAGGTCGTCGGATAGCGCACCCCGCCGTTCACCAGCGTTGCGTAAGCGCTCGCCAGATGCAGCGGCGTCACCGCAATGCCGTGGCCGAAACCCACCGTCATGACCGCCGACTGGCCCCAATTGTTGTCCGCCGGATACAGTGTCCGCCCGCGCTCCAACAGCTCGCCCGGCGCTCTGTCCAGAAAGCCGAGCTGCCGCAGATAATCCTTTTGCACCGCCGCCCCCATCCGCTCGGCCATACGGGCTGTCCCCACATTGCTGGAGTGAATGAGCACTTCGGGAACCGAAAGCGGGTAGGGCTTCGGGTGGATGTCCGATATGCGAAAGCGGCTGATGAAAATCGGCGCAGTGGAGAAGCGTTCGCCAAGCGACTTTACCGCACCTGTGTCCATTGCCATCGCGACAGTGAGCGGCTTGAATGTGGAGCCAAGCTCATACACCCCCAGCGTCGCGCGGTTCATGTGGCTTGGCATGCCGGTCAACCCGCCCGGTGAATTGCTGTTGAATGCCGGCAGAGACGCCATCGCAAGCACCTCCCCGGTGCGGACATCCAGCACCACACCTGCCGCGCCAGCCGCAGCGCTCAGCGTCATCTGCGCCTGCAATTCGCTTTCCAGCGCCTGCTGCACCCTGGCATCCATCGCCAGCACGACAGCCTCGCCCTCCCGCCGCGCATCGGTCAGCCGCGCATCCAGCGCCCGCTCGATGCCGCCCGCTCCGGTGCCGTCCAGCCCGGTGTAGCCGATCAGATGCGCGCCCAACCGCACATTGGGATACAATCGCTCGGCCTCGCGCTCCAGCGTCAGCCCCGGATCGCCAAGCTCGCGGATCTTCTGCGCCTGCTCCGGCACGATGCGCCGCGCGATGTAGCGGAACTTGCCGGGATAGTTGAGCGCGGCAAGGATCGCTGTTTCCGAGCGTTCAGGCAGGATCAGCGCCAGCCGCTGTGCAAGGCCCGCCTTGTCGCTCTGGATGTCGAACGGTCGCGCCGCCACCGCAAAGGCCGCATAGCTGGAAGCAAGCACCATGCCGTGGCGATCATGAATTTCCGCACGCGGCGCGGCGGCTGCGGCAACCGCACCGCCACGCTGCGGCGGCCCATCGAACAGCGCCAGCTCGCCCAGCCGCAGGCCCAGCAGCACAACCAGCCCGGAAAACAGCAAAATTCCGTAGGCCAGCCGCTGGCGCGCCACATCCAGCGCCATCTGGCGATGGCCTGGAAGCCGGATATCGGCCTGGCGGGCGGCGGCGGGGCTCATGGTGCAATCAGTTCTCGCCGGCAGCCGGCACGGGCATGTCGATCTGGCGCAGCAGCTCAGGTGCCCCGGCCGGCTTTGCAGCCTCGCGCTGCGCCATCCTTTCGATGGCGGCGAGCAGCATGGGGTCGACGGGTGCCGGTTGGCCGGACCGTTGCCGGACCGCCGCTGCGTCTGCAGGCGGCACTGCAGGAGTTGCCGCAATCGTCCGCAGCGCAGCCGGCGCATCCGCCCGGGCCGTCACATCCGTTCGCAAGGTCAGCTGCAGCGTCGGCGCGGTCACTACCGGCTGCGTGCCATAGGCTGCAAGCTGCACCGGATTGGCAAGATACTGCTGCGCGGTGATCGGCTTCAGCGCCAGCACCTCGTCGTTCCAGCGCTGCAACTGCGGCAGCCGCATCCGCACGCGCAATTCCGCGTCCAGTGCATGCAATTCACGCTGCAGCGCAGCATTCTGCTGCGCCAGCGTCACCGTCGCCGCTCGCTCGGCAGACACCTGCAAACTGAGGCTGTAGCTCGCCAGTGCAATCCCGAGCGTGCCCGCCACCATGAAACCGGCCGCTGCCCAGCCTCGCCGGTCGGCACTCTTCTGCCGCGGCTCCGCTGCAAATCGCAGCCGACCGCCGGATGTTTGGAATGTCATCATGCCGCGACCTCCCTGCCGGATGTTCCAGTCCGCTCCCATGCGGGTGCCGCGCTCCGCCGCGCGACCCGCAGGGTGGCCGATCGCGCGCGCGGATTGCGCGCCACCTCGCCATCGCTCGGCCGCCGCGCCTTCATCGGAGGCTCGAAGCTCGCCACCGGCCCGGTCTGCGAGCGCGACGGCGCATGCCGCGAGGCATTCGGCAATGTTCCCGAACGCTCGGCCAGAAAGCGCTTGACGATGCGATCCTCCAGGCTGTGGAAGCTGACGATGGCCAGCCTCCCGCCGGGCGCCAGCACGGCTTCCGCCGCCTCCAGCCCGCGCGCCAGCTCGCCCAGCTCATCGTTCACATGGATGCGGATCGCCTGAAAGCTGCGCGTGGCGGGGTCGCGCTTCTGGTCCGGCTTCGGGCGTAGCGCCCGCCGGATCGCACTTGCCAGTTCGTGCGTCGTGGCAAGTGGCCGCGCAGCCACGATGGCGCGCGCTATGCGGCGCGAAGCCGGCTCCTCGCCGTAGTGAAACAGGATGTCGGCGATTTCGGCTTCGTCGGCGGTGTTCAGAAATTCGGCCGCGGTCATCCCCGCGCCAGACAAGCGCATGTCGAGCGGGCCATCGGCCTGAAAGCTCAGGCCATAGGCCGCATCGTCCATCTGAATGGACGAAAAGCCGAGGTCGCAGGCCACGGCGTCGGCCGCGCCGGTCGCCATATGCTCCGCCATGGCGGAAAACGCGGCCACCTGCAGGGCCAGCCGCCCGGCGCTTGCCGCAACCTTGCCAGCGGCCGCCGCCACGGCGCGCGGATCGCGGTCGAAACCCTGCACCCGGGCCCCGGCGGCAAGCGCCGCCTCGGCATAGCCGCCGCCACCGAAAGTGCCGTCGACAAAGAGCTGTCCGGGGCCAAGCGCGAGCGCCTGCATCACCTCGTCCAGCATCACCGGAACATGGGAAAAGCCGCTCATGCCCCGCTCCGCTGCGAAACGAGCCCGCGCACCACCTTCAGCAGGCGCGGATCCTGCCCCTCGCACGCCAACAACTTCGCCGGCGACCACAGCTCGAAATACTCCCCGGCGCCCAGAAACAGCGCATCGCCCTGCAGTTCGCCAAGGTCCAGCAAGATGGGCGTCAGGATGATCCGCCCGCTGTCGTCGTATTTCAGCGTGTCGGCCATGCCGAACATGTCGCGCGCCGCGATGCTGCGCGAAGGCCCGAAGTCACCGGCGAATCGCGCCAAAAGGTCCGCCTGGATGCGCTCGAAATGCGTGCTGTCGAATCCCACCAGACAGGGCGCATGTTCGGCTGCGGCCAGCACGATTGCCTTGCTCGATGATCGCGCCTCCACCGTCTCGCGCAGCGGCGCAGGCACGGACAAGCGATGCTTGGCATCGATCCCGTTCACATAAGCGCCTGAAAAATAGCCGCGAATCACGCTTCCCCTTGTGCAGGACAGCGGCACCGGCAAAAATGGTTTCAGGCGGGGGAACAGCCAGAAATCCAGTCAGCCGCGCAACCATGTCCCTGTGGAAAAGGGATAGCATGGGCTTTCATGGATATTCAATGGGCTATTATGGTCTGTTTTGGATTATCTTCCACAAGGCATTGCAAATATTACAGTTTAATTCGGCGCCTCGGTCACGTTGCAGCCCGGAGAAATCTGTGGATAAGTCTGGTGACAAACCTGGGATCGCCGG
>JBBRKH010000023.1:0-12813 GCA_038217965.1 Sphingomonadales bacterium
CACCAGGCAGACATGCCCCGGCGGCAGCGCATCGGTGAAACTGCCACAGGCCGAAACCGACAGCAGCATCTCGCAGCCGACCGCTTTCAGCGCCGCGACATTGGCACGATAGTTGATTTCAGCCGGAGACAGCTGATGCCCACGCCCGTGGCGGGCCAGAAACACCACGGAAAGTCCGGCAATCTCGCCTTCCAGCAGCGCGTCGGATGGGTGCCCCCACGGCGTTTCGACGACCCGCCGGCGCGCCCCTGCAAGTGCTGGCAAGGAATAAAGCCCGCTGCCCCCGATGATGCCGAGTTTCATGCCGCCAGGATGGCCGAGCGAGCGCGCAAGGGAAAGGCCCTAATGGGGTATGTTGGCCCACACCTTGCGATAGGTGAAGAAGGCGAGGATCGACAGGATCGAGAGGAAGATCACCGTTGCCACGCCGATCTGCCGCCGCTGTTCCAGTTCCGGCTCGGCTGCCCAGCGCAGGAAGGCGGACACATCCCGCGCCATCTGGTCGGTCGTCGCCTTGGTGCCATCGGCATAGGTCAGCTGGTCGTCCTGCAATGGCCGCGCCATGGCAATGTTCACCGACGGGAAATAGGGATTGAAGCTCAATCCCGGCGGCACTTCATGACCGGCCGGCACCGGCTTGTCATAGCCGATGAGCAGGGAATAGAGATAATTCTGCCCATCGTGCCGGGCCTTGACGATCAGCGACAGGTCCGGCGGCAGCGCATTGTTGTTGGCGGCGCGCGCCTGGACATCGTTGATGAAGGGGCCGATGATGCGATCGGCCGGAAGCCCCGGGCGGGTGGTCGGCTCGCCGGTGCGCGGATCGATGGAAGGCACATCCTTTGTCTTGGCGAGCGCCCGCACTTCCGCCGCGGAAAAGCCGATCTCCTGCAGGTTGCGAAAGGCGACGCGCTCCAGCCCGTGGCAGGCCGAGCAGACCTCCTTGTAAACCTGGTAGCCGCGCTGCAACTGCGCGCGATCGAAGGTGCCAAATATGCCCAGCGCGCCGTCATGCGCAAAATCCACCTGCTGCGGTTGCAGGTAAATGGCCTTTACCGGATCGGGCACCGCCGTTTCGCGCGGCTGCACGGCACCCCAGAGCAGGGCGATGACAAATACGAGACCGGCACCGAGGCCGAAGAGACGAACCATGTGTCGGATTCCTTATTCGGCCGGAGCCGGAACGGCGCTGCCGCCGGTTGCCGGCGGAGATACGGCGTTGCCGCCAATTGCCGGCGCGGCACTCGCACCGCCCTTCTTCTGCACCTTGGCAAGCACGGATTCGGCGATGCTGTTGGGCATCGGCAGCGGCTTTTCGATCATCGAGAGCAGCGGCAGCAGGATGAGAAAGTGGGCGAAATAATAGGCCGAGGCCAGCTGGCTGATGCGCACATAGGGCTCTTCCGCTGGCGCGCCGCCCACCCAGGCAAGGATGACGACGTCCACCACAAGCACCCAGAACCAGATGCGGTATATCGGGCGATAGGCGGTGGATTTGACCCGGCTGCTATCGAGCCAGGGCAGGAAAAACAGCAACAGGATGGAAGCGAACATCGCAATGACGCCCCAGAGCTTGGCCGGAATGAACAGGAAATCCACCGTGAAGGCGCGCAAGATCGCGTAAAACGGCCAGAAATACCATTCCGGCACGATGTGGGCTGGCGTGGAAAGATTGTCTGCCGGAATGTAATTGTCCGGGTGGCCAAGGAAATTCGGCGCGAAGAACACGAAGCCTGCAAACAGCAGCAGATAAAGGCAGAGCGTGAAGGAATCCTTCGCCGTGAAATAGGGGTGGAAGGGGAGCGTGTCCTGCGGCCCCTGCACATCGACGCCGGTGGGATTGGTGCTGCCCGGAATGTGCAGCGCCCAGATCTTCAGGACGACGACCCCCAGGATCACGAAGGGCAGCAGATAGTGCAGCGAGAAGAAGCGGGTAAGGGTCGCGTTGTCTGGCGCGAAACCACCGACGAGCCACATGCGAACCGATTCCCCCACCAGCGGGATGGCGCTGAACAGCGAGGTGATCACCTGCGCGCCCCAGAAGCTCATCTGTCCCCAGGGAAGCACATAGCCCATAAAGGCGGTTGCCATCATCAGCAGGAAGATGACGACGCCCAGCATCCACACCACTTCGCGAGGCGCCTTGTAGCTGCCGTAGTAAAGCCCGCGGAAGATGTGGAAATAGACGACGATGAAGAAGAAGCTGGCACCGTTCATGTGCATGTAGCGCAACATCCAGCCGGAATTCACGTCACGCATGATGTGCTCGA
Source organism: Sphingomonadales bacterium (assembly GCA_038217965.1). GTDB lineage: Bacteria > Pseudomonadota > Alphaproteobacteria > Sphingomonadales > Sphingomonadaceae > Sandaracinobacteroides. The sequence goes on from JBBRKH010000023.1 coordinate 2,271, forward strand.
CAGAATCAAACGCCATGTCCACATGCGCTGAAAAATGCATGGCGAGCACAATGCCGGTGATGATCTGCAGCATCAGCGCCACGCCGGCCAGCACCCCGAAGTTGTACATGTAATTGATGTTGCGTGGCACCGGATAGCCGGCGCCGACCGCGTTGTACACGAACCGTGGCAGCGGCAGGCGGCTGTCAACCCATTGCATGAAGGGGTGCTGCGGTTGATACTGGTTTGCCCAGGAAAAGCTCATGCCGGTCAGCCTATCTCGACAAGGGTTGCAGACTTGAACGCATATTCCGGAACTTCGAGGTTGGTCGGTGCCGGACCTTTGCGGATGCGCGCAGCGGTATCATAATGCGAGCCGTGGCAGGGGCAGAAATAGCCGCCATAATCACCGCGATTCTCGCCTTCGCCGGCACCCAGCGGGATGCAGCCAAGGTGGGTACAAACGGCCAGCGTTATCAGCCAGTTGCGGTTTCCCTCAAGCGTGCGCTCGTTCAACGTTTGCGGATCGCGCAGGATGGCCATGTCGACTTTGTTGGCCTCCGCCTGCTCGGGACCGGTCAGATTGCGCACGAAAACCGGCTTGGAACGCCACAGCGTCTTGATCGCCTGCCCGGGCATGATCTGCGAAAGATCGACTTCGATGGACGACAGTGCCAGCACGTCGGCGGACGGGTTCATCTGGTCGATCAGCGGCCAGACGAACGCTGCCGCGCCAACGCTGGCGAATGCACCGGTGGCCACATAGATGAAGTCACGCCGACGGACGCCGTCTTCCGGTATCACTGATACGGGCGGGAGGTCCTGGGTCTGGGTTGCCATGCACGAGTCCTGACTAGCGGATTTGCGAGCCGCTTTAGCCCCGCGCAAGGGCATATCGCAAGAGGCGTTCCTGTGAGGGGGGCGAAGGGTCGCAGTCTTCGCATCGCGCTGCTATGGCGAAGCGATGACGCTGCACCCGCTCGACGAACCCATGCCCCCGGTCGACGCCGTCGAAATTCGCCGGCTGCTGCTGTTCTGCGGCTCGCGATCCGGCGCCGATCCGCGCCATGCGCGCACCGCCGCTGCCATCGGCGGGCTGGTCGCCGGGCGCGGCGTGACCCTCATCTATGGCGGCGGATCGCTTGGCCTCATGGGGGAGGCCGGGCGTGCCGCACTTGCCGCCGGTGGAGCCGTGGAGGGAGTCATGCCGCGCTTTCTAAAAGATTTGGAGGTGGCCGAGCCGCTGTGTCGCGACATGGCGGTGGTCGGCAGCCTGCATGCGCGCAAGGCCTTGATGTTCGAGCGGGCGGATGCGGTCCTGGCGTTGCCGGGCGGCCTTGGAACACTGGACGAGCTGGTGGAAATCCTCTCGTGGCGGCATCTCCGGCTGCACAGCAAACCGGTCTGGCTGCTGGGCGACAACGGCTTCTGGGCACCATTTCTGGCGCTGATGGATCATATGCTTGGCGAAGGATTCGTTGGTCCGAACTGCCGTTCGGTCTGCGAACAGCTGGCGTCGGTCGATGCCCTTGCCGCGCGCCTGCCCGCCGCATAAGAGCGGACGGAGCTATCCGAACCCGCGCGAGAAGGTCGATTTCAGGCATGAGCAAGATCAAGGTCAAGGGCCCGGTTGTCGAGCTGGACGGCGACGAGATGACGCGGATCATCTGGCAATGGATCCGCGAGCGATTGATTCTGCCGTATCTCGACATCGACCTGCGCTACTATGATCTTGGCGTCGAAGAGCGCGATCGCACCAACGATCAGGTGACGGTCGATGCCGCCAACGCCATTGCCCGGCATGGCGTCGGGGTGAAGTGCGCCACCATCACGCCCGATGAAGCGCGGGTGGAAGAATACCAGCTGAAGAAGATGTGGAAATCGCCCAACGGCACCATCCGCAACATCCTCGGCGGTGTTGTCTTCCGCGAACCCATCGTCATCTCCAACATCCCGAAGGTCATCCCCGGCTGGACCGACAGTTTCGTCATCGGTCGCCATGCATTCGGCGACCAGTATCGCGCCACCGACTTCAAGGTGCCCGGCCCCGGCCGGCTGACGCTGAAATGGGTGGCCGAGGATGGCTCGTCGGAAATCGAGCATGAGGTGTTCGACTATCCAACGCCTGGCGTGGCGCTCGCCATGTACAATCTGGACGACAGCATCCGCGATTTCGCACGCTCGTGCCTGAGCTACGGGCTGATCCGCGAATGGCCGGTTTATCTGTCCACCAAGAACACCATCCTCAAGGCCTATGACGGTCGCTTCAAGGATTTGTTCCAGGAAGTGTATGATACCGAGTTCCGCGACGATTATCTGGCAAAGGGCCTGAGCTACGAACACCGGCTGATCGACGACATGGTGGCGTCGGCGCTGAAATGGTCCGGCAAATATATCTGGGCCTGCAAGAATTACGACGGGGATGTGCAATCCGACATGGTGGCGCAGGGGTTCGGATCGCTCGGCCTGATGACGAGCGTGCTGTTGACGCCCGACGGCACCACGGTGGAGGCAGAGGCCGCGCATGGCACCGTCACGCGGCATTTCCGCCAGCACCAGCTCGGCAAGCCGACCTCCACCAATCCGATCGCCAGCATCTTTGCCTGGACCGGCGGGCTGAAGCACCGCGGCAAGCTGGACGAAACGCCCGCTGTCATCGCCTTCGCCGAAACGCTGGAGCGGGTGTGCGTCGAAACCGTGGAGCAGGGCAAGATGACGAAGGACCTCGCACTGCTGATCGGGCCCGATCAGGCCTGGCTTACCACCGAGCTGTTTTTTCAGGCCGTGGTGGACAATCTGGAACTCGCGATGGCGCAACTATAGGCAAACGGAAGCGCCGCCGATTGCGGCTGTTGCCCGGAAGCCACGCGTCTGCGGACATTTTTTTGTGTCAGCAGACAGCGCACTTCCAATCCGCCACGCTTCATGGTGAGTGTCAGAACAGGACAAACTTCGCGACTGAATCCGGCGTCTGGGGCCAATCTGCCAACGGCAGCAAGCCAGGACAGTCGGAACGGCCGCGCACACAAGGGGTGAACGAATGCGTTCGAAACTTGCCACGCAATTGCTGTGCTGCACCATGCTGGCTGTCCCAGCTGTTGCCCAGACACCATCAACCGATGGTGAGACCGTGTCGGAAGCCATCATCGTAACCGGTTCGCGCATCCGGCAGAACCCGCAGGACAGCGCACTGCCGCTGCAGATCTTCACCGCCGAAGACCTTCGCCGCGACGGCATCAACAGTCCCGAGCAGTTCATCATGCAGCTGACCAGCAACGGCAGCGGCCTCGACAACCTCGCCTCCAACGCCGACGTGGTGGATGGCGCCCAGCGCGGCAACAACGGCGCCTCATCTGCCAATCTGCGCGGGCAAGGCTCCGCATCGACCCTCATCCTGCTGAACGGCCGCCGGGTTCCTGCCCACGGCCTGAACGGCGGCGTGGTCGACATCAACCAGATTCCGCTGTTCGCGGTAGACCGCATCGAAGTGCTGAAAGACGGCGCGTCCGCCATCTATGGCACCGACGCAGTTGGCGGCGTCATCAATTACATCACCGCAAAAAGCTTCGAAGGCATCAAGGCACAAGGCTTCATGGACCTGACCGAAGCCGGCGGCGGCAACATCTTCCGTGGCTCCGTCATGGGCGGCTACGGCAAGCTGGAGGAGCAGGGCTTCAACTTCATGGCCGGCATCTCGCTCAGCAAGCACAAGGCGCTGCGCGGCGACCAGCGCGATTTCGTCAACACCTTCCAGCCCAACCGTGGCGTCTCCCCCGACACGCGCGGCACGCCCTTTGCCACCATCCTGCCGCTCGGCGTCGGGCCAAACACGCCGCTCGGCACCATCTTCACCTCCGGCACTGCACCGTTCGTGCCGGGCAGCGCCACGGTGCGCGCATCCGGTGGCATCAACGTCCTCGATCTGCCCGGCGGCGCCGGCTGCAATTCGGTCGACGGCATGGGGCCCTATGACGACAAGCTGTGGGATTTCCCGCAGGCGCAGTTCGCCTGCGCGTGGGACACCGGCCGCGCAGCCGTGCTGCAACAGCCGCTGGAAACCATCAGCTACATCGCGCGCGGCACCTTCCGCGCCGGTTCGCACGAGCTGTTTGCCGAACTCACCGGCTCCGATGCCGATTCCGCCAAGCGTTTCGCCAACCTGCAGATCACGCCAAACACCTCCACCCAGAATTATGCCTACGCACGAACCGCCGAGAACGCGGCAGTGTATGACCGGGTGTTCAACCAGCTCGTCGGCACCTTCCCGACGCTCGAATCGCGGCGCGGCCTGCCGATGTCGTATCGCTGGCGCTGCATCGAGTGCGGCCCGCGTGAAATCGAAACCAGCACCAAGACGCTGCGCGTGTCCGCCGGCGCCGAAGGCCCGCTCGCGGGCGCCTGGGATTACCGCGCCGGGGTTTCCTATGGCTACAGCGAATCCGAATCCTTGCTCGGCAGTGGCTATTATTATCGCAACACCACGCGCGACGCATCCGGCGCCATCATCGCCAACGGCATCATCAACGCCCTCAACACCGGCCTCATCAACGTGTTTCTGCTGCCGGGCGAAACCCAGTCAGCGGCCGCCCTCGATCTCCTCGAAGGTGCGTCGGCGCGCGGCGTCACGCTCTATGGCGGCAAGTTCAGCCTGTGGCAGGTCGATGGCTCGGTGTCCGGCCCGCTGTTCGATCTCCCCGGTGGTACCGTGCAGGCGGCGTTCGGCGTGGATTATCGCAAGGAAACCTACAGCTTCAACGGTGACGCGCGCGCCGCTGCTGCCCGGCCCGTTATCATCGCGGCCCCGTTCGACGATGGCAACGCGCTGGCGTCGGTGTCTCGCGAAATCAAGGCGGCATACGCTGAAGTTCTGGTCCCGGTGTTCGAAGGGTTCGAGCTGACCGGCGCGCTGCGGCTCGACGACTACACCGGCTTCGGCAGCACCTGGAACCCGAAGATCGCCGCGAAATACCGCCCGATCGACCAGCTGATGTTCCGCGCGTCGTACAACACCAGCTTCCGCGTGCCCGGCTTCAACCAGATCTTCAATGGCGTGACCGAATCGCTCTACACCGGGCGCGACCTGGCCGACCCGGGAAAATGCCCAGGCGGCCGCCCCGACAGCGTGACACCGGGCTGCATATCCATCCAGCCGGACATCATCAACGGCGGCCGCGCCGACCTCGGGCCGGAAACCGCCCGGCAATTCTCGCTGGGCGTGGTTGTCGAGCCGACGGAGAACATATTCATCTCGGTCGACTGGTGGCAGATCAAGCGCGAAGGCACGCTGCGCATCCTCGATCTGCTCGAGGAAATCATCCCCAACTTTGATTCGCTGCAGGATCTCTTCATTCGCGATGCCGCCGGCAATCTGATCGCCATCGACCGGCGCTGGACCAACAGCGGCGGCTCGATCACCGAAGGCATCGAGCTTACCGCACGCGCCAATGGCAATGTGTGGAACGGCAACTGGTCGATCGGAATGGACGGCACCTATCTGCTGCGAAAGCGCTCACGGATCGTCGATGGCCTGCCCTTCGGCCCCAGCGAAGTCGGCCAGTTCTCCTTCAGTGGCGACCTCGGCCTGCGCTGGAAACACAACATCTTCCTGACCTACGGGCAGGACGACTGGTCTGTTTCGCTGTCGCAGAATTTCCGCAACGGCTACACAAACCAGGAGCTTCCGGGCGTCACCTCGGGCATTGTCACCCCGCCCGATCTCGTCGAGCGCGTTGGCAGCTACGTCACGCACAACCTCTCGGCCAGCTACCGGCCGTTCGAAATGCTGCAGATAACCGCCGGCATCAAGAACCTGTTCGACAAGGATCCGCCGTTCGCTATCACCTACGACAGCAACTTCGGCTCCGGCAGCTCGTGGGAACCACGCGTCGCCGATCCGCGCGGCCGGTCGTTCACCCTGCTGCTGGAATTCCGCTATTAGGCCAAACGCGTTCTGGTTCCAGAGCGAAAACGGTCTGCAGCGCAGCCACGCCTCCCGGCAATTGCCCGGCGCATCTGACGGCGCTGGAAAATCGGCCCCGGAATGCTCCAGAGCGGATTTACCAGAGCCGATTCCTCACGGCCGATTTCCCCGAGCTGATATCGCCCGCGTCACGGCTTCCCATCGGGGCATCCGCGCGCACTGCCGGGGCGTCAGAACTTGTAGCTTACCCGCCCATAGAGAAAGCGACCGTTGAAGCCGAACGGCGAGAAGTTGGAATAGGGGAAGAAATAGTTGGTGGTGTCGTAGTTTCGCCCCGCGCCGGTCACCGGATCGGTGCCGCGGCCGGTGTTGTTCACAGTTGGATACTGATCGAACACATTGTTGGCGCCGAACGCGATTTCCAGGCCCTGCATGGGCTGCACGCGCACCTCCGCATCCACCACCCACGCCGCTCTCAGCTGCAGATCGTTGAACGCATCGCTGCCGGGTGACAGCGTCTTGCCGAAGCGGTTGCCGCGCAAGGTCATGCCGAACCATTTCTGGTCATAGTCCAGCCCCAGGTTGATCTTGTCACGCGGCTGGCCCTGCTCGATCCGGAGCGATTCCAGACGCCCGAACAGCACCACGCCGGGCACCTGGTTCAGCGCGCCCGGCGCGTCGTTGCGGCCGGTGATCTCGGTCTTGTTCCAGTTGTAGCCGGCCGTCAGCCCGATGCGGCCCTCGGCACCCACATCGAAGCGGTAGTTGGCAATGGCGTCGAAGCCCTTCGTCCGCGTGTCGATCCCGTTGATGAAGAAGCGCGCCGCCGAAATGGTGTTGAACCCGGCGTTGTTCAGGATCGTTGCAATGGCGCGCCCCGGATTGTTGCCGCTGGGGTTGCCGAGCGCGTCGCGCGTGGCCGACAGATTCTCCGTCAGCACGATGCGGTCGTCGATGTCGATCTGATAATAATCGAAGCTGAAGGTAAAGCCCGAGCCGGGCGTCACCACGGTGCCAACAGACCAGTTGACCGCGGTTTCCGGCTGCAATGGCGACGATCCCAGCGCCTGCGCCACCGGATTGCCGACCGGCAGCGTCACGGAATCGACGAGACCGATGCCGATGATGTTGTTGGTGGCCGACGCTGCGAAGAATTGCTGCGCAACCCCCGGCGCCCGGAAGCCGGTGGAGATTGCGCCGCGCACGGCGACCCAGTCGGTGATGGCAAAGCGGCTCGCCGCCTTCCAGTTCCAGTCGCTGCCGAAGTCGGAATAATTCTCGTAACGACCGGCAAGCTGCACGTTCCAGTTCTCGATGATGTCCACATCGAGTTCGGCATAGCCGGAGAAATTTTCGCGCGCGTTGGTGCCGGTTACGCGCTCGCCGCCGATGATCGGCTGGAATCCCGGAAACACCTGGGATCCCGGTGCCGCGCCGAGCAGGCTCGGGTTGTTCGGGTTGTTGGCGTTCTGCGTCACCCCGCCCGAACGATAGCTGTCCAGCTCGCCGGCGCGCACGCGATAGGTTTCGCGGCGATACTCCACGCCGAACGACAGCGTGCTGCGCGTCAGCAGATCAAGCTCGCGCGAAACATCGAGATTGTTGATCCATTGCGTGTAGGTAAGGCCACCGGAATCGAATTCATTGGGGCTTGCGGCACCCAGCGAAGCGTTGATCGTGTTGATGATGGTGTAGGCCACCTTGTTCTCGCCATACTGCATGGAAAGATCCCAGTTCCATGCGCCGAACTGCCCGCGCAGGCCCCCGGTCAGCGAGAAATCCTTCGATTTCGTGGTGATCAGCGGCAGAAAGCCTTCCGGATAGACGGCAAGAACGTTGCGGGCATCCAGCGACCGCCGATAAAAGCCTGCCGACTCCCCGTCCCGCTCGCCATAGCCGCCGAAGAAATACGCCTCGACCCGGTCGTCCAGCGGAATGCCGGCGTTCAGAAACACGTTGATGTCCTCGGTCTTGGGATCGCCGTAGCGGTGCGAACGGCGGTTGAACCCGTCCTCGCGCGCGGTCTGGAACAGGCCTCCCTGCCGATCGAACTGCTGCCGCCGGTCATAACCGGTGCGATTGGTGTCGTCGCGGTCACGATACTCGACCGTGATGTTCACAAAGCCTTCCGCGCCAACCGGCAGGCCGAAATTGGACGACAGCGTCAGCACATTGCCATCGTTCACCCGCAACTTCTTGCCGGTGTCAGCCACCGCCAGCGTACCGTCGGCCGCCAGTGTCGGCTGGCCGTTCGCCAGTATCAGCCCGGTCACTTCGTTCACGCCCGACATGCTGGTCACATAGCCGCCATAGGTCGCCGCAAAGCGCGCACCCGATCGGGCATCGTTCAGCTGGAAATTGATCACGCCGGCGATCGCATCGGAGCCATATTGCGCCGCCGCCCCGTCGCGCAGCACTTCCACCCGAGACAGCGCGGCCGAGGGGATGAAATTGATATCGACGGCCTGTGTGCCGCGCCCGACCGAGCCGTTGATATTCAGCAGCGCCGACATGTGCCGCCGCTTGCCGTTGACCAGCACAAGCGTCTGATCCGGCCCCAACCCGCGCAGCGAGGCCGGGCGGATCACGTCCGTTCCGTCCGTCACCGAAGGCTGCGGAAAGTTGAAGCTGGGCACCAGATCACGCAGCAGCCGGTTGGTTTCGGTCGAGCCGCTGTTCTGCAGCGCGGTCGCCGTGATCACATCCACCGGCACGGGCGAGTCTGTCACCACCCGGTCAACCCGCCGGGTGCCCGTCACGATGATGGTATCGGTCGCTTCGGCGGCGGTTTCGGCCGTCTGCGCCAGCAGCTGGGCTGGCGCAAAAACGAGCGAGGCGAGGAGCGCTGCGCGCAACGAAACGGATGCGTTCATCGGGGATGGGCCTTTCGGGCAATTTGCTGCGACGCGAAAGGTTATGCCGAACGCGGCAGATGCAAAGCGCCATTGTCGCCGCAGCCACAGAAACATGCTGCACTGTGGCCGATTTGTGACAGGTTCGCACTCGGTGCGCCACTTTGCTAAGGCGCCGGCATGAGCCGTCCCACGCCCGTCCGCCTGTATTCCTATTTCCGCTCCGGCGCATCCTGGCGCGTTCGCATCGGCCTTGGCTGGAAGGGTCTTGATGTGGCGCAAAGCGCAATCGACCTGCGCACCGGCGCGCAGCTGGCTGCCGGCTGGCGCTCCCGCAATCCACAGGCGATGGTGCCGGCGCTGGAGCTGTCCGATGGCACGCTGCTCACCCAGTCGCTCGCGATCCTCGAATGGCTGGACGAGGCCTATCCCGCCGATCCCTTCCTTCCCGCAGACCCGATCCCTCGCGCAAAAATCCGCGCCGCGTCGCTGGTGATCGCCGCCGACACGCATCCGATCCAGAATCTGGGCATTCTGAAGCGCATCGAAGCGCTGTCCGACGCAGACGGCGCTCGCGCCTGGGCCAACGACACCATCGCCCGCGGCCTCTCCGCCTTCGAAGCCCTCATCTCCCGAGAACCCGGCCCCTTCTGCTTCGGCGCCGCGCCTACGCTCGCCGACATCATCCTGATCCCCATGCTCGCCAACGCCCGCCGCTTCGGCGTCGACCTCGCAGACTTTCCGCGCATCGTCGAGGCGGAAGCAGCCTGCGCCCGCTTGCCGGCATTTGTGGCCGCACGCCCCGAGGCGCAGCCTGACGCCGACTAGCCGGGGCGTCGATTTCCTGCCATAACTGACCAACCAACTGGTCAGGAAGATACCATGAACGCAGTCAACCTCGCCGATGCAAAGGCCCAGCTGAGCGCGCTTGTGCAGCGCGCCGCCGATGGCGAAACCATCACCATCCTGCGCCGTGGCAAGGAAGTCGCCCGCCTCGGCCCGCCCGAGCGCAAGCGCAAGCCGATCGACGTGGAAATGCTGCGCAAGCTGACCGACGGGATGCAGGAGTCGCCCGAAGTCGTCATCGCGATGCGCAACGACTATCGCTATTGATGCTCTATCTGGACACGTCCATCCTGGTCGCGGCGGTGTCGCGCGAAGCGTCCACGCCGCGCGTTCTGGCTTGGTTGGGCAAGCTTTCAGACGGCCTTTCCGATGCTGACCTTGTTGCAACTGACTGGAGCCTGACGGAAGTCGCGTCGGCATTGTCGTGGAAGTTGCGGATGGGCACGATCACGCTGGCGGAGCAGACGGCGGCGCGCGCCGGATTTTCGACGCTGGTTTCGGACCAGTTGCAGATTCTGCAAGTGGAGCGGGCAGACTTTTCCGCCGCATCGCGGATGTTCGAGCGAAGGGACATGGCCATGCGCGCACCCGACGCCTTGCATCTGGCAGTCGCCGCCCGAAATGGCGCTGCGTTTGCCACGCTGGACCGGCAACAGGAGGCTGCAGCTCGCGCAGCGGGCCTGTCGGTCGTGGATGTTTGATGGGTAGGGACATCCGGTGCACGAGATCGAAACCCGCCGTTGGGACATTGCCGAGCATCCGGACAGCGACGAGGCGATCGCAGCCTATCTCGCTGTTGTTTTCCAGGAAGCCGACGCTGCCGAAACCCGCGATGCACTGAACCATGCGGCGCGCGCCAAAAGGCGTGACCGGCATCGCCCAGCAGGCAGGCATCGCGCGTGCAGCGCTCTATCGGGCGCTGGGAAAGGACGGCAATCCAACACTG
>JBBRKH010000024.1:0-12797 GCA_038217965.1 Sphingomonadales bacterium
ACGATGCGGGTCGCGTCGACCTGGTCGACGATGCCCGAACGCTTGGCAGCGATCGCGGCGCCCGAATCACGCGCCACGGTCTCTTCCATGCCGGTGCCAACGAACGGCGCTTCCGCCTTCACCAGCGGCACAGCCTGCCGCTGCATGTTGGAGCCCATCAGCGCGCGGTTCGCATCATCGTTTTCCAAGAACGGAATGAGCGACGCGGCGACCGACACCAGCTGCTTCGGGCTCACGTCCATCAGCGTGATATCCGGCGAGCGAGCGATCAGGAATTCGCCGGCCTGGCGGGCGGAGACCAGCTCATCCACGAAGCTGCCGTCCTTGTCGGTGTCGACATTGGCCTGCGCAATCGTGTGCTTCGCCTCTTCCATGGCGGAGAGATAGATCACATCGTCGGTCAACTTGTTGTCGATCACCCGGCGATACGGTGTTTCGATGAAGCCGTATTTGTTCACCCGGCTGAAGGTGGCCAGCGAGTTGATCAGGCCGATGTTCGGCCCTTCCGGCGTTTCGATAGGGCAAATCCGGCCATAATGGGTCGGGTGCACGTCGCGCACTTCGAAGCCGGCGCGCTCGCGGGTGAGGCCGCCCGGCCCGAGTGCGGACACGCGGCGCTTGTGCGTCACTTCGGAAAGCGGATTGGTCTGGTCCATGAACTGCGACAGCTGCGATGAGCCGAAGAATTCGCGCACTGCGGCCACCGCCGGCTTCGCGTTGATCAGATCATTTGGCATCACCGTCGAAATATCGACCGACGACATGCGCTCCTTCACGGCGCGTTCCATGCGCAGCAGGCCCACTCGATAGCTGTTTTCCAGCAGCTCGCCCACCGAGCGCACCCGACGGTTGCCCAGATTGTCGATATCGTCGATTTCGCCCTTGCCGTCCTTCAGATCGACCAGCGTCTTCACGACCGACAGGATATCCTCCTGCCGCAAAGTGGTGAGATCGTCGTCGGCATCGAGCCCCAGGCGCATGTTGAGCTTCACCCGGCCAACCGCCGAGAGATCATAGCGATCCGGATCGAAGAACAGGCCGCCGAACAACGATTCGGCGGTTTCGCGCGTCGGCGGCTCGCCGGGGCGCATCACCCGATAGATATCCGAAAGCGCCTGGTCGCGCTCTTCGGCCTTGTCCGCCATCAATGTGTTGCGGATCCACGGGCCGGTGTTGACATGGTCGATGTCCAGCACATCAACATGCTCGGCACCCACTTCGACCAGCCGGTCGACATGTTCCTGCGAAACTTCGTCGCCGGCTTCCATGTAGATTGCGCCGGTTTTCACGTTGATGAGATCGTGCGCGGAAAAGCGGCCGATGATTTCGTCGTTCGGCACCAGCAACGTCTGCACGCCGTCGGTCTGCGCCTTTTTGGCAGCGCGCGGCGTAATCTTCTGGCCATCGGCAAACAGCACTTCACCGGTGTCGGCATTCAGCACGTCGTAGGCCGGCTTGACGCCGCGCCACTGCTCCACAACGAAGGGCATGCGCCAGCCATTCAGCTTGACGTCGCGCTCCCAGCGCACCGTGTTGTAGAAATGCTGGAGGATTTCCTCGCCGTTCAGCCCGAGCGCATACAGCAGCGCCGTGACCGGCAGCTTGCGCTTGCGATCGATGCGGACGTTGACGATGTCCTTGGCGTCGAATTCGAAATCCAGCCACGACCCGCGATAGGGGATGACGCGGGCGGCGAACAGGAATTTGCCCGACGAGTGCGTCTTGCCGCGGTCATGGTCGAAGAAAACGCCGGGCGAGCGGTGCATCTGCGACACGATGACACGCTCGGTGCCGTTGACGATGAAAGTGCCGTTCGCAGTCATGAGCGGCATGTCGCCCATGTAGACATCCTGCTCCTTGATATCGATGACCGAGCGCGTTCCGGTGTCGACATCGACTTCGAACACGATAAGCCGCAGCGTCACGCGCATCGGCGCCGCATAGGTCAGCCCGCGCTGGCGACACTCTTCGGTGTCATACTTCGGATCTTCCAGCACATAGTCGACGAAATCCAGCTCGGCCGTGCCGGCAAAATCGCGAATCGGGAACACCGACCGCAACGTCTTTTCCAGGCCCGACACATAGGCGTCGGCAGGACGCGACCGCAGGAAATGCTCGTAACTCTCGCGCTGCACCTCGATCAGATTCGGCATCTGCACCACTTCGCCGATCTTGCCGAACATCTTGCGAAGCCGGCGCGTCGCATGGAATTTCGGGGCAGCGGTGGGGCGGGTGGCAGGAGGAACAGCCTTGGTAGCCATCGGGGCAAAATCCTTGCAAATTCAACAACAGTTTAACCCGCGCACGAGACGACAAAAGCCGCAGGCCCATCGGGTGATGGGGATGCGGCACCGCGTCTCGTGGTTCATCGCCCCAACCATATTTGCAAAGGCACTGCGCGACGGCGCCCTGTGTCCCAAATGGAGGTAAGCGCCAGCGTATAGAGGCGCATGCCGGCGGAGTCAAAGGGAGCTTGTCAGCGCTCCACCGCTTGCGCGCCCACCGCCATCGTGCCCCAGATATATCGTTTTTCGATAATCGTTCTTGACAGCGGACAGATTTGCATTACTGTTTATCGATAATCTTGTTATCGGAGATCAATATGAATGGACAATCGAACCTGCCCCTCTCGGCAAGCCGCATGCTTGTCAATATCGGCGGGGGCCTCTGCGCGCTGTGCTCCATCCTCCTCCTCATCGCCGGAATCCTGCTGCTTGCATGGCCCGATGCGCTTGCAAAGGTGATCGACGAGGGCGCAAATGTGATCGTCGAAGGCAGGAAAGCTTCGATCACAGACAGTCAGCCCTGGATCAGTCTCGCGCTGTTTGGCGCCGCTGTCATGCTCGGGATGGCGGCCGACGTGCTGCGTCGAATGATGGAAATCCTGAAGTCCGTAGCCCGGGGAGACGTCTTCACGGCGTCGAGCACCGCGCATCTGAAGCAGATTGGCTGGATCATGATTGCCATGCAGATTGTCGCCCTCGTCACCGGATGGGTCGGTCGGATGCTGCCGGTCGAGCACAACATCGCCGACGGGTTTTCCATGTCGTTCAGCGGTTTGCTCGCGGCGCTTCTGGCGTTCGTTCTGGCGCAGGTCTTCGAGCAGGCGCGTGGCATGCGCGACGAGCTGGAAGGAACGGTTTGATGCCGATCACCGTCAAGCTCGACGACCTGCTGCACGCCCGCCGCATGACGCTCACCGAACTGTCGGAGCGGGTCGATATCACGCTCGCCAACCTTTCGATCCTGAAGACCGGAAAGGCAAAGGCCATTCGCTTTTCCACTCTTGCCGCCATCTGCGAAACCCTCGGCTGTCAGCCCGGTGAACTGCTTGGCCATGAGCCGGACTGAGCAGCAGATGTCGGCTTCAGCTATGCGGTGATCGCAATAGTCCGCAGCCCGCAGAATAGTCGCGGTGCAGTGTACCGGCGGACACGGTTCACTGCGCGCAAGTCGGAAAAACCGCGCATCAGGCGAGTTTTTTCGGCGAAAAGCCGCAGTGCTGGAACCGGCCGGTGTCATTGTGCGTATCAACAGCCAAGGGTTGCCGTGACCGCTGCGAACACCCGATCTCCTCCCCGAGGCGGCAATGGAGAGTGGCATGCGCCTGCTGAATTTTTCCCACCGCCCTTTGCGGGCATCGCTGGCAGTGGCCCTTCTGGCGACATGCGCGGGGGCTGCCGATGCCGCTGCCGCCGCCGTATTCCAGTTGACCGCAATGGACGTGGTCATCGATCAGCCGGCGCCGTTGTTCACGTCCGATACCATTTTCGGCTCGCTGACCCTGTCCGACGATATCATGCCCGGCGAAAGCTTTGGCTCGGCATCCATATTGGCGCTGACGCTGAATTTCGGCGGCATCACCGGCACGCTGGCCGACATCCAGGCCGACATCTTCCCCGGCAACGTGCAGGGCTTCGGCACCCGCTCGGATGACGGCAAGAGCTTTTCGGTGTTCGACCTTCGCTTCGGCTTCCCGTCCACCAATCCCGGATGCAGCTTCTTCTGCGTCGGGCAGATCATCATCAACAGCCCGATCGGGCCAAACGACCCTTCGAACTTCTTCGCATTGGACGATTTCGACGGGGCGACGCTGAGTGCGATCAGCAGCTTCACGCCGCAATTCGCGCTGGTGCCGGAACCGGCGACATGGGCGATGCTGGTGGCGGGGTTCGGCTTTGTCGGCTTTGGGCTGCGGCAGCGGCGCGGATTGGCTGCTGCTTGACACACCGCCGGCAAAGCCGCGCCGTCTGTCACGCAAAAAAAAGGGCGGACATGTGTCCGCCCCTTTTCTCGTTCCGGCCGAGCTTGCGTCGAGGCACTCGTTAGCGCTGCGCGCTAACGCGCGGCCGCCTTCAGCTTCACTTGACCTCTACAGTCGCTCCAGCGGCTTCCAGCTGCGCCTTGATCTTGGCAGCTTCTTCCTTGTTCACGCCTTCCTTCACGGCCTTGGGAGCCGATTCGACGAGCGTCTTGGCTTCTGTCAGGCCAAGGCCGGTGATGACGCGGATTTCCTTGATGACGTTGATCTTCTTGCCACCGTCGCCGGTGAGGATCACGTCAAATTCGGTTTGCTCTTCAACAGCCGGGCCGGCAGCAGCAGCAGCCGGGCCAGCAACGGCAACAGCAGCGGCGGCGGAAACGCCCCACTTTTCTTCCAGCAATTTCGACAGTTCAGCCGCTTCAAGCACAGTCAGTGCGGAAAGCTCTTCAACAATTTTGTTCAAATCAGCCATCGTATGTCTCCAATTTCGTAGTTCAGGCAGCGTCGGCGACGTCGCCGGTTGCCGCATAAGCGCCAAACACCCGTGCAAGCTGGGCCGCCGGCGCATTCGCCAGTTGGGCAAGCTTGGTTGCAGGCGCCTGGAGCAGGCCCACCAGCTTTGCGCGCAGCTCATCGAGCGACGGAAGTTCGGCGAGCGCCTTCACTCCGTTCACGTCGAGCATCGTGCCGCCCATCGCCCCACCGACAATTTCAAACTTGTCAGTGGTTTTGGCGAAAGCCACGGCGATTTTCGCAGCGGCAACAGGGTCGGTCGATGTTGCAAGACCAACAGGGCCGACCAGCAAATGGCCGAGATCCTGATAGGGCGTGCCCTCCAGCGCAATGCGGGCAAGCCGGTTCTTCGTTACCTTGAACTGTGCACCAGCCCCGCGCATCCGCGTGCGCAGGTCGGAAACCTGCGCGACGGTGAGGCCATGGTTGCGGGTAATCACCACAACCTGCGTCTCACCCAGCGTCTTTGCAAGATTGGCGACCAGCTCTTTCTTCTGGTTCCGATCCATGCTCACTCCATTCACAACGGCGCCCCCGGATGGGACGCCTGGTTGAGCCAAAAGCCTGGATTATGAAGGATCCGGGCCTTGTGGCCCGCCCGAAAAGGATCGCCGGCAGCAAGAGCCAAAGCCCCTCTGCAAATCTCCCCAAGCCATCGCACGGCAGCAGGGAGCCAAAGCTGTTCCTCGTCTCATGCAGGCCTTTCAGGCTTAGGCGCTTTCGCACACCCGCAATCTCGGACGGCGCCGCATGCCTTGTGGGGCGTGCAGCGGAATGCGCGGCTATAGAGATTTCGCCAGGGAGGTCAAGGAGCAGGCCTCCAAACACACCCACCCGTCCCCCCGACTTATACCGGGGCCGTAAGCTGCTGCCGGTTGATTGCCGTGGTCCATGGGGGCGGCGATGGTCGGGGGCGGCGATGGTCGCCGCCCCGAAGTTTTGGCCATAGGTCGCGTTGCTATGCTGGCGCGTTGCCGGAAACGGGGCAGGCAGGGCGCGGAGGTGCCACATGGTCAGTTTCGCCCTTGAGGACGCGCAGTCGCAGATGCAGGCGACAGCCCGGCAGTTCGCGCAGCGCGAGATCGCGCCCGTGGCCGACGCCGTGCGCCGCCGCCTTGCCACCATGGGCGAAACGGCGCCCCCGGCGTGGGATCTGGTGCGGCCCGTCTATGCTCGCGCTGCGGCGCTGGGTTTTCACCGGCTGCTCATCCCGGAGGCGTACGGCGGGCTTGGCGGGTCCGTTCTGGACCATGCGCTGGTGATGGAGGAATTCGGCGCGGCGGACCATGGGATTGCCGCGGGCTACTTCAATGTGTCGGCAACGGCGCCGGTCATCCTTGCGACCGGCGGAAGCCCGGCGCAAAAGGCGCGCTGGCTTCCCGAGATCGCCGCGGCCGACGACTATGTGCTGGCAAGCGCCTCGTCCGAGCCTGGCGTTGCCGGCGCCGACAGCTTCTACGAGGGCGAGGACCCGACGATAGGCCTGTCCACGACCGCGCGCCGCGAGGGCGAGAATTGGGTGCTGAAGGGGCGGAAATCGGGCTTTGCGACCAACGCCGGAGCAGCAAGGCTGTATTTCGTCATGGCGCGTACCGCGCTCGACCGTCCGGCCCGCGCGAGCACGTCGATGTTCCTGGTGCCGGCGGACACGCCCGGCCTGGTGCTGGGCAGCCAGACGAGGCTGATCGGCTGGCAGGCCGCCATGCAGGGCGAGGTGCTGCTGGACGAGGCGCGGATCCCGGCTGATCACCTGGTCGGCGGCGAGGGCGGGAACGACGCGCTGTTCTTCCTGAAGGCCCTGCCCGTCATCGCCTGCGGGCTCGCCGCGACCTTCGTGGGCCTTGCCCGCGCGGCCTACGAACTTGCCGACCGCTATGCCGGGGACCGGCGCAGCTGGGGCGCGCCGATCGCCAGCCACACACCGGTGGCGATCCGGCTGGCCGACATGGCGACCGACCTGGAGGCCGCCCGGCTGATGGTCTGGCGGCTTGCCGACGCGGCCGACCGGGGCCTGCCCGATGCGCTGTGGCTGGCGCCGGCCGCCAAGAGTTTCGCGGTGGAAGTGGCGATCCGCAATGCCGAGCGGGCGGTCAAGATCCTGGGAAGCTATGGCGTGACGCAGGACTTCGCCGCCGGCCGGCACCTGGCCGACGCCTGGATCGGCGATTGCTGCGACGGCACGCACGACATGCTGCGGCTGTCGGCCGCGCGCATGCTGGGGATGCTGCGTGGCGGTGCGATGCCGGGTATGCCGGGTCAGTTGGCGCCTCCCGGCGGGGGTGGGCAGATGGCGCCGCCTGCGGCCGTTCGGGCAGGAGGCATGGCCCGATGATCGTGGTGACAGGACCCAATGGCAATGTCGGCACCGAGCTGGTGAAGATGCTGATCGCAGACGGCACGCTGCCGTTCCGGATCGCCGCCAACACGCCCTCCAAGATCGAGCGCCTCTACGGGCCCGACGTCTCCAAGGTGCGCTTCTCCTTCGCCGACCGCGCGACATGGGCGGCCACCCTGGAGGGGGTCGGCACGCTGTTCCTGCTGTTCCCCCTGCCGCATCCGCGGACGGCCCGAACCTGGATGATCCCGTTCGTGGAAGCCGCCAAGGAAGCCGGCTGCCGGCACATCATCTATGTCTCGGTGCCGACCGCAGACGTCACGAAGTTCGTGCCCCATTACGCAGTCGAGCGGGCGATCGAGGCGTCGGGTGTTCCCTTCACCTTCCTGCGGGCAGCCTATTTCGCGCAGAACCTGATCCGCGACATCACCACGCATGCCGTCGACATCGCCCGCGACGACGAGATCCTGATTCCGGCGGGCAAGGGCGGGACCAGCTTCGTCGACAGCCGGGACGTGGCCGAAGTGGCGCTGAACGTGATGCGCGACCCGGCGGCCCATGCAGGCGAGGCCTATGTCCTTACCGGTCCGGAAGTCCTCGACATGCACCAGGTGGCGGCCATCATGACGGAAGAGCTCGGGCGACCGATCCGCTACCGCGAGCCTTCCTTCCTGCGGTTCTGGCGGGTCGTGGGCCCGCGAACCACCTGGGACACGCTGCTGTTCATGAGCGGCGTCTACTGGCTGACGCGGCGCAGCTCCAATGCACCGATGACGGACACCCTGGGCCGGCTGCTGGGCCGGCCGCCGCGCACCATGCGCGACTTCGTGCGCGACCACCGCGAGCGATTCAGCGGAGAGGCGGCCAAGGCGTGGGTGAAGGTGGCGACGCCAGGCCTCATAAGGCCGCGACCTGATGGATCGGGATAACCTGCGGCTATGCCGCGGGCATGCTTTCAAATCTTGCGGACGGCCGCCGACAGGCGCCATGAAATTTTAAGCCTGAAGCAAAAAGGCTACACCCCGGAGGGAGTCGGATATGCATGGTTGGCGGAAGACGGGACCTGCGGGAATGGCGCGGTCTGGAATGATGGGGATGCTGCTGGCGACTGCAGCGCCCGTTCTGGCGCAGTCGGCAACCGCCGTTACCGCCCAGGACGACCGCGGCGTCGAGGAGATCCTCGTTACCGCAGAGCGGCGTGAGGCGAACCTTCAGGACGTGCCGATTTCGATCACCGCCATCACCGCCGAGGGGCTGCTGCAGCGCGGCATCACCCAGGTGGGCGAAGTGCTGGATTTCGCGCCGAACGTCAGCCGCACCACCGGCCCCAACGGCGGCGACGACGGCGGCTTCTTCATTCGCGGCGTTGGCCAGCTGGACAACAGCATCGCGGTCGACCCGGGTGTCGGCGTCTATATCGACGAAATCTATATCGCGCGCACCCAGTCCTCCAGCTTCGACCTGTTCGACGTGGAGCGGGTGGAGGTGCTGCGCGGGCCACAGGGCACGCTCTTCGGCCGCAACACCATTGGTGGCGCCATCAGCGTGACGACGCAGGCGCCTGGCCAGAAACTGGGCGGCGCGGTGCGGGTGACGACGGGATCGCGCAACCGCATCGA
Source organism: Sphingomonadales bacterium (assembly GCA_038217965.1). Classification (GTDB taxonomy): domain Bacteria; phylum Pseudomonadota; class Alphaproteobacteria; order Sphingomonadales; family Sphingomonadaceae; genus Sandaracinobacteroides. The sequence goes on from JBBRKH010000024.1 coordinate 8,732, forward strand.
CGCCAACGCCATGGTGACGGGGCCCGTTTCGGCGAACGCCGGCGTGCGCATTTCGGCCTTCACCCGCAACCAGGACGGCCTGGGCCGCAACCTGGAACGCGACCTGCGCTTCGGCAGCGTGCGCACCATAGGGGGGCGCTTCACCTTCGCGGCCGAGCTCCCGGCGGGGCTCGATGTCAGGGCGTCGGCCGACTACGCCCGTGGCCGCGGCACGCCGGCGCACCAGATCCTGCTGGGCTTCAATCCCAACAGCGGAATCACCATCCCGCGGCCGCCGCAGTTCGGCGGGCCCTTCTTTCGCCCCGGCGTTTCCCCCACCGGCGTGCCGTTCCCTGCAGGGCTTGGAGACGACCGCTCGCCCGATCGCTTCCGCAACTTCGTCTCCATTGCGCCGCGCGCCGAGTTCGACAATTGGGGCCTTTCGCTGCGGCTGTCGGGCGAGCTGTCGAACAACCTCCTGCTGCGCTCCATCACCGGCTATCGCAGCTATGTCGAAAGCCAGGCCAACGACTTCGACGCAACGGGCTTCGGCCTCTACGATACCACGAACGACATCGACCAGGAGCAGCTGAGCCAGGAGCTGCAGCTGGCCGGCGACTTTGCGGATGGCCGCTTCACCTTCCTGCTGGGCGGCTATTATTTCTACGAAAGCGTCGGAAACCGGATCCGGCTGTGCACCGGCTCCAACCGGCCGCGCGGTGTGCCCGGCTGCCTTGCTTCCGACAACGACATCAACCTGACGGTCGAGAGCCTGGCGGCCTTCGGCAACGCCGGCTTCAAGCTGACCGACAGGCTGGAGGTGGTCGGCGGCGTCCGCTTCACCCGCGAGACCAAGGCCCAGACCTATGTGTCGATCCTGGACAACCGCGACGGTGTTCCGTCGGTGCTGCCGGCCTTCGTCATGCCGCCGCCCGGCACCGCCCGCACGGTGCTGCCCTTCACCCGCGTGCAAGGCACCTTCAACGCCACCACGCCGCGGCTGGGAGTGAACTGGAAGCCCACCGACGATGTGCTTCTCTATGGAAGCTGGTCGCGCGGGTTCAAGTCGGGCGGGTTCACCGGCCGACCCTCGAACCAGCAAATCCTGCCCTACGATCCCGAGACGGTGAGCAGCTTCGAAGTGGGCGCCAAGAGCGAGTTCCTCGACCGGCGGGTGCGGCTGAACCTGTCGGCCTTCACGTCGGAATACAAGGCGATCCAGCTGCTGGTGTTCGTGCCCGCGACCGGGCTGTTCGAGACGGCGAACGCGGGCGACGCGCGCATCCGCGGGCTGGAGGCCGAGGCGCAGGCCCGGTTCGGGCAGCTGAACCTTGCCGGGTCCGTTGGCTATCTGGATGCAAAATACCGGCGCGTGTCGCCCCTTGTGCTGGGGGTGACCATCGACGACCGGCTGCCGCTGACGTCGGACTGGACCTGGTCGCTGTCGGGCCAATACGACCTGCCGTTGGGCGACGGCGAGTTGCAGCTTCGCGCCGACTACAACTACCGCAGCACCTTCGCCTTCCAGATCGAGAACGACCCGCTCGAGATCCAGCCGGGCTATGGCCTGCTGGGGGCCCGGGCGACCTATGTGTTCCCGAACGACCGGTTCCGGATTGCGGTGTTCGGCTCGAACCTCACGAACGAGCGCTATTTCACCAACATGCAGGACAGCCGGGCCGGCAACGGCGTCGCATTCGGAGGCCCTGGCGCACCCGCCGAATGGGGCGCCGAGCTGACGGTGCGCTTCTGAAGGACGAGAACATGGCCCAGACCGTCACGCGCTACCATCCACTGCTGGTCGCCCTTCACTGGATCGTCGCGCTGATGATTACGGCCAGCCTGGTGGGCGGCCTGACGCTGCTGCAGGCGACGCCGAACAGCGATCCGATGAAGCTGGTGTATCTGCAGGGGCACATGGCGGGCGGCTTGGCGCTGGGCGTGCTGATGCTCGCGCGGCTGGTCACGCGCCTGTCGACGGCCAAGCCCGGGCCGGCTGCTGCCGGCTGGAAGCACCGGCTGGCGCGAGGCGTGCACTGGGGCATGTACCTCGTCATCTTCGCCATGCTGTCGACGGGCATAGGCATGGCGGTGCTTGGCAATCTGTGGCCGATCCTGACGGGTAACGCAGTCGTGCTGCCGCGCAGCTTCGATGTGCTGCCGCCGCATGCCGGGCACGAGCTGTTCGCCCGGGTGCTGATCGGCCTGGTGCTGCTGCACATCCTGGCGGCCGTCTGGCATTCGTTCGTCGGCGAAGCCGTTATGGGCCGCATGTGGTTCGGGCGGCGGCGGGCGCCATGAGCCACGGTGCCCGCGACGCGGCACGCATCCGGGCGGGAATGGTGGCACTGGTGCTGTCGGGGCTGATGACGCTGGCAGGGCTGTGGCTGCGCGGGCCCAATCCGGTGGATGGCCACAGCATCGACCGCGCGCTGTTCCTTGAGACATCGCTGGCGTCGACCCACAGCCTCACCTGGGCGCTGCTGCTGGCGAATTTGCCGCTGCAGATCTTCGCCTGGCTGGCTCTCTGGGCCTTCCTGCGGCCGAGCGGGCAGGAGCGGCTGGGCTTCTGGGGCTTCGCGCTGTCGACGGCAGGCAATGGCCTGTTCCTGCCGATCGCCGGGGTGATCGCGCTGACGGCACCCGCCGTCGCGGGGCTGGTGGCGAGCGGCAATGAGGGCGCGCTGGCGATCGCCCAGGATGCCGTGTTCGGGCCGCTGGCGCTGCCGTTTCTGATGGCGTCGGCAGTGGCGCTTCTGGCGGGAGGGATCGCCTTCGGAATCGCCATCTGGCGCCACCCGGAGCTGCCAGGATGGGCAGCGCCGCTCTATGTGCTGCACACCCTGTGCCTCACCTTTTTCGCGCAGGTGCACTATGCGCTCGAGTTCGCCGGCGCGCCGCTGCTGCTCGTCTCGGGGGTGGCGGTCGCGGTGGCGGTGTGGCGCTCGCCCTCGCTCGCGCGGGCCGACGGGCGGCTCTAGAAGAGGACATCCTCACGATATCTTCGCGGGAATCGATCACGATTTTCACGAGCAGGTCCCAGGCGCGGCTTGGCGTGCGGCTGTGGCGACCATTCGCGGTCGCGATATGCCATCCAACGCGCATTCTCACCGTGATTGTCGCGCAGCAGAAAACTGCGCATGTCCATGCAGACGGGGCTCAGGGCGCATTTCGTGCAGGATTCCAGACCGATCGAAACCGGTCGGGGTCGCCGATCAGGTCGCTGAGCATGAAACCGTCGAGATGTTGCAAGAACGCTTCCAGGCTTCCGGCCAGAGCGTGACGCAGTCCGCAAACGGGGCTGACGATACAGCCGTCGCCCGACCTGTCGAAGCACTCGACGAATGCGCCAGGTCTTCGAAAATACGCACAAGCTGACCGACGTTGATCGCCTCGGCTGGCCGGCTCAGCCTCAGCCCGCCGCTGCGGCCCCTCACGCTTGCAACAAAGCCTTCGGCCACCAGCCGCTGCGCGACTTTCATCAGGTGGTTTTTCGAAATTCGATACCTGCCAGCGATTTCCGCAATGGAATGCTGCCCGTCATGCGCGGCCAGATACATGAGCGCTCTCAGCGCATAATCGGTCTGAACAGACAATCGCACAAATCATTCATACCAGATATTGCTTTTCGCAAACAGCGGCGATAATCAATGTAAATGAAAAGCATCTTTTACGAGTCATGGTGATTACAGCCCATGTTCATGCCGAGCGAGCTCGTTTGAAAAAGCTTGCCGATGCAACCGCCATCGGGATCGACGATGCGCTCATCTCGCAACTCGTCGAGCGCTTTTATGGAGCAATCCGGCAGGACGATCTGCTAGGGCCGATTTTTGCAGCGCATGTTGTCGACTGGACACCGCACCTGGGGCGTATGAAGGATTTCTGGGCATCGGTCACGCTGGAATCGGGTCGGTTTCGCGGCAATCCGATGATCAAGCATATCGCAATCGGCGGGCTCGGGCAGGCGCATTTTGATCGCTGGCTGATGCTTTGGCGAAAGACGGTAGGCACCGTGGTGGCCGAGCCCGCAGCAGCCCATCTTTTCTGCACAAGTGCCGAGCGGATCGCCGAGAGCCTGCTGACCGGT
>JBBRKH010000025.1:0-12684 GCA_038217965.1 Sphingomonadales bacterium
CGTCTTTCACGAGGACGCCGTGGCCTTCCTCGACGCCGGGCGAGCCCTGCGCGTAGCGGACATCGCCGCCGAGCCACTTCTTTTCCTGGCCCCAGTACACGTCCTGGTCCGGCTCCCAGACGTCCTCGCGGCCGCCGGCGAAACCGCGGGCTTCGGTGGCGGCCGCGTCGACATCTGGGAGCCCGAACACGACATTTACTGGGGCCCCGAGGGCGACTGGCTGGCCGACGAACGCTACAGCGGCGAGCGTGATCTCGCGAATCCGCTGGCGGCTTTGCAGATGGGCCTCATCTACGTCAATCCGGAAGGCCCCAACGGCCAGCCGGACCCGATCGGCTCGGGCCGCGACATCCGCGAGACCTTCGCCCGCATGGCAATGAACGATGAAGAAACCGTTGCGCTGGTCGCTGGCGGACACACGTTCGGCAAATGCCACGGTGCCGCTTCCCCGGCAGACTATGTCGGCCCCGAGCCTGAAGGCGCCGGCATCGAGGAGCTGGGCCTTGGCTGGAGGAACAGCTTTGGCAACGGCCATGGCGTGCACACCATCACCAGCGGCATCGAAGGCGCCTGGACCAACAATCCGGTTGCATGGGACAATGGCTATTTCGACAATCTGTTCGGCTATGACTGGGAACTCACCAAGAGCCCGGCCGGCGCCAACCAGTGGACACCGAAAAATCCGGAAGCGCAAGGAACCGTGCCTGATGCGCATGACCCTGCCAGGCGTCACGCGCCGATGATGACCACGGCCGACATGGCAATGCGCATGGACCCGATCTACGAGCCCATATCCCGCCATTTCCATGCCAATCCCGAGGCTTTGAAAACGGCGTTCGCAGAGGCCTGGTACAAGCTGACGCACCGCGACATGGGTCCGATGGCCCGATATCTGGGGCCGGAAGTGCCGGCTGCGGCGCGGATCTGGCAGGATCCGGTGCCGCCGGTCGATCATCCGCTGGTGAACGACGCCGATATCGCCGACCTCAAGGCGAAGATCCTCGCATCCGGGCTGTCGATTTCGCGGCTGGTGGCCACCGCCTGGGCGTCTGCGTCCACCTTCCGCGGCTCGGACATGCGTGGCGGGGCCAATGGCGCGCGCATCCGCCTGGCGCCGCAGAACGGCTGGGCGGTGAACGAGCCGGAGCAGCTTGCGCAAGCGCTGGCAAAACTGGCGGAAATCCAGTTGGCCTTCAACGGGGCGCAGGCTGGCGGCAGGCAGGTGTCGCTTGCCGATCTCATCGTGCTCGGCGGCTGCGCAGCTGTCGAGGCGGCGGCGAAGAAGGCGGGACATGACGTGGCCGTGCCGTTCACGCCCGGCCGCACCGATGCAACGGCCGAGCAGACCGACGTCGAAAGCTTTGCTGTGCTCGAGCCGAAGGTCGATGGGTTCCGCAACCATCTGAAGGGCGAGCATACCCGGACGGCCGAGGAGTTGCTGGTCGATCGTGCGCAGCTGCTGACGCTGACGGCGCCGGAAATGACCGTGCTGGTAGGCGGTTTGCGGGTGCTCGGCGCCAACGTCGGTGGCTCGACGCTCGGGGTGTTCACGAACCGTCCGGAAACGCTGTCGAACGACTTCTTCGCAAACCTGCTCTCATCCAGCATGAGCATGAAGTGGGCGCCAGACGCAAACCAGTCCGGAATCTACGTCGCGCACGATCGCACGACGGGCGAGCGCAAATGGGCCGGGACCCGGGTCGATCTGGTGTTCGGCTCGAATGCCGAGCTGCGGGCGCTGGCAGAAGCCTACGCAACCGACGATGCCGGTGGCAAGTTTGTGCACGCTTTCGTGAAGGCCTGGGCAAAGGTCATGAACCTCGATCGGTTCGAACTGGGCTGAAGCCGCGATGCAGGCCCCTGCCCGCCAGCGGGGGCCTGTTTTCTTCAGAAGCTGGCGCGAACGCTCAGGCGGAAATCCCGCCCCAAAAGCGGCGCCACACTTTTAAGAAAGCTCGCGTGGCGGCGTGCCTCCACATCGAAGACATTGTTGGCCGAGAGGCTTACGGTGGTGGCATTCCCGTCGCCGAACGGCCGCCAGTTCACAGAAGCATTGACCATTGTGTAGGCCGGCGTTTCCGTCTCGAACTCCGCGATCCGTGTCTGGCGGGTCACATGTTCGGCCTCCAGCCTGCCGCCGAATGCACCGCCGGACGCCTCGATGCCACCGATCATGCGGAACGCCGGAATGCGCGGAACCGGGCCACCACCCTCAAGAATGTCGGCCCGCACCAGATCGGCAAGCGCCGTCACTTCCAGCCGCGTGTCGCCGAACCGGGCGACCGTGACCGCCCCTTCGGCTTCGAAACCCCAGTAGCGCGCCGGCACCTGGGCGTATTCGAAGATCGGCAGCTCGGACTCTTCGTCTTCCTCGCCGGTGGGTGCCAGATAGATGAAATCGCTGAACCGGCTGAAAAAGCCCGAAAGCTCGATGCGCCAGCCCTCACCGCGTCCGCGCATAATCGCTTCCCCGCCGGTCGAACGTTCCTTGGCAAAATCCGGATTGCCGATTTCGAAAGCACCGGTGGCAGCGTGCGCACCATTGGCAAAAAGCTCCTCGGCAGACGGCGCGCGCTCGGAGTGGGATCCGCTGAACGCCAGCCGCCAGGCGTCGCCGAGCGCAATGGATAGCCCGCCCGCAACCGAGAAGCTGTCGATGCTCCGCCGCACGGCGAGCACCGGCGAGCGCACCGCCGTATGCTCCCAGCGTCCGCCGATTTCCGCCTGCACGCCGCCAAGATCGAACTGCTGCAGTGTGAACAGGCCCACCTGATCGGTCAGGTTGAGCGGTATATAGGCTTCCTCGCCGACCGCCTCGAACCGGCGGCTAAGGAATTGAGCGCCTGTCGCACCCTTCCAGCCGCTGCGCTCGGCCTGAACCAGCTCCACACGTGCTTCCAGCGCCTTGTTGAAGAAACTGGTGCCAATCTCGCCCGAACTCTCGATCTCGTCGTGGCGGTAATTTGCCCAGCCGAAGCGGAAGTTGAGCCTCTCGAAACCACCGCCCAGCGGAACTGCGGCGCGCCCGTCGACGCGGGTCTGCTTCATGTCGAGGCGTATGCCATCGTGGCTGTGACCTTCTCCCTCATGGCTTTCGTCATCATGCTCCTCGCCATCATGATCATCCTCATGGTCATCGAGATCGAGCCCTCCCGGAATACCATAATTGCTCTCCAGCCGGCTGACGGCAAAGCCGAAGCTGCCGCCGGCGCCGATGAAGCTCAGCCCCCCGGCGATGTCCCACGTGCGGGCGTCGGTGTTGTCGATTCGTCCGCGCGCCTGCGCATCCTCCGCCACTTCGCCGCCCTGCTCTTCCGCTTCCTCGCGCAGTTCGCGCGAGAAAATATACCCGCCGGTGCGATAATTGCCCGTCTTCAGATAGCTGCCATCGGCATGCAGAACGAGCCCGGCCCCTCCGAGCGGCAGATCGACCGCCGCCGATCCGCCACGCTCCTTGGCGGCCGAGCCGAGGATCCCGGTGGCATCGAGGTGCAGCGGCTCATTCGGAACCTCGCGCGCGATCCGCCGGTCGGTCACATTCACCACCCCGCCGATTGCCGCCGAACCATAGAGCAGGCTGGCCGGCCCGCGCACAATTTCCACCCGATCGGCGAGCAGCGGATTGATTGCAACCGCATGGTCGACCGAGGTGTTGGACACATCGAAGCTGCCGATCCCGTCGGTCAGCACCCGCACGCGCTCGCCTTCGAAGCCGCGCAGGATCGGCCGCGATGCATTGGGGCCGAACCAGCTGGCAGAAACCCCGGGCTGCCGCGCCAGCGTCTCGCCGATGGTGCTGCGCACTTCGCGGGTCAGCGCCGGCCCCTGCAAAACGCCAACAGCGGTCGGCAAGGTGAAGCGTTCGCGCACGAACGGCGCGGTCACGATGATGTCGGGGCCCAGATTGCCGTGCAAGCTGTCAGACGGGGGCGCATCCTCTGCGGACACGGCCATCAGGGGCACAAGGGTTGCAAGGGCAAAAAGGCTGGTAGACGTGGAAAAGCGCATCGAAACATCCCGGCAATGACATCATATCGCATTGCTAGATGTAACAGTATATCAACGCAAGTCGGAAAGCCCGGGATCGACACCCAAGGCGCGCTTCAGCGTGCTGCCGATTTCCGGAAATCCTCCCGCATCGCATCGATCGGCACCAGCTGCCCGCGCCGCTCGACATGCCAGAAGGTCCAGCCGTTGCAGCTGGGCAGGCCCTGCACGGTGGCACCGATCTGGTGGATGGAGCCGCTTCTGCCGCCATCGATGGCAAGCGAGCCGTCGGCACGCACCCGGGCACGGTAGCGACGCTTCAGGTCGGTCAGTGTCGCGCCAGGCGTCAAAACGCCTGTTTCAACCAGCGTCCCGAACGGGACGCGGGCGGCGTCGCGGGCGTCAGCGGTGACCGCCCGGTCTTCCGGCGACAGCGGTGTGACAGCGTCGATGCGCGCTTGCGCCACATTGGCGTAGCCGGTTTCGCGTTCGATGCCGATCCAGCGGCGCCCCAACCGCTTCGCCACCGCGCCCGTCGTTCCCGAACCGAAGAACGGATCCAGCACCAGATCATTCTCTCTCGTCGTCGCCAGCAAAATTCGTGCGAGCAGCGCCTCCGGCTTCTGCGTCGGGTGCGCTTTCACGCCGTCCACCTTTACCCGCTCGGCACCCGAACAGATCGGCAGCGTCCAGTCGGATCGCATCTGCAGATCCTCGTTCAGAGCCTTCATCGCCTTGTAGGCAAAATGCGGTCTCGCCGTCGGGGATTTCGATGCCCAGATCAGTGTTTCGTGCGCGTTGGTAAACCGTGTGCCCTTGAAATTGGGCATCGGATTGGCTTTCCGCCAGACGATGTCGTTCAGCACCCAATAGCCCAGATCCTGCACGGCTACACCCACGCGAAAAATGTTATGGTAGGTGCCGATCACCCACAAGGCGCCATTGTCCTTCAGAATCCGCCGCGCCTCGCTGAGCCATGCCCGGGTGAACCGGTCATAGTCGGCAAAGCTGTCGAACCGATCCCAATGATCCGTCACCGCGTCCACCTGGCTGCCGTCCGGACGCCGCAGGTCACCGCCAAGCTGCAAGTTGTAAGGGGGATCGGCAAACACGAGATCGACGGATTTGTCGGGAAGCCGTGCCATTTCGGCAATGCTGTCGCCCCTGATGATAACATTGTCCTGCATGGCCTGCCCCCGAAGTGCGTCTTGTGGATAACGTTCGGATGGCTTGGTGGCAGGGCAGAGAATCTTGTGTCAAGTCATGGATTTATGTCAATTGTCTGAGTCCGGAATTCGGTTTGGACTTATGCACAAGCTGTTGAGTCCGGATATGAGGCACACCCACCAACTGTAGCGGTGTGACAGAAAAGACTCAGGCACCAAGGAGTTTTCGGATTGGCGCGAAACTGCGCCGGTGGTGCGGGGAGACTCCGTGTTTTTCCAGCGCAGCGGCATGCACGGCGACCCCATAGCCCTTGTTGCTCGCCCAGCTGTAGGCCGGATGCTGGATTGCAAGTTCGACCATGTAAGCGTCGCGGGTGACCTTTGCTGATATGCTTGCCGCGGCAATGCTCGCGACAGCGGCGTCGCCTTTGACGATCGTGCGGGTGGGCCATGGCAACGGTGGCGCACGATTGCCGTCGACCAGGATCATGGCGGGCGGCCCGATGCGGGCGGCAAGCGCCGTGACCGCGCGGATCATGGCTAGATGCGTGGCGGCAAGGATGTTGAGTGCGTCGATTTCCTCGACGCTGGCCCAGCCGATTTCGATGTGCGCAGACAATTTCAGCATTGCGGCAATATGCTCACGGGTGGAGGCAGGCAGAGCTTTGCTGTCGGCGAGGCCAGCGGGAATGGCGGCAGAGCTCAGGCAGGCAGCAGCGGCAGTGACGGGGCCAGCCCAGGGGCCACGCCCAACTTCATCGACGCCAAAGACGAGGCCCTGATATTCGGCTTCGATACCCCATGCCAAGCCCGTCACAGGAGCGCGAAATTGTGCAGCAGGGGGCCGTGACCGGCACCGAAACCGGGGGCCGCAGCGATTGCGGAGCGGACATAGGCGCGGGCTTGCTCCACGGCTTGAGGAAGCGGCAGGCCCCTGCCGACCAGGGTGGCGACGGCACTTGCAAGCGTGCAGCCCGTCCCGTGCGTATGCCGGCTTTCGATGCGGCGGGCCTCGAAACGCTGTTGGTGGCTGTGGCTGACGAGCCAGTCGACAACGGTTTCGCCATCGAGATGGCCACCTTTGGCCAGAATTGCGCGCGGGCCGCGTGCCAGCAGTTCCTGTGCTGCCAGAAGCATGTCGGTTTCGTCGGCAATGTCCGTTTCGGCCAGGATGGCGAGTTCCGGCGCGTTCGGGGTCAGCAAAGTTGCCAGCGGCAGCAGGCGGTGAACCAGCGCCCAGGTGGCGTCCTCTTCCAGCAGGGCCGCGCCGCCCTTGGCGACTATGACGGGATCAAGGATGATGGGGAGGCGCACATCGGCGAGGCAGTTGGCAACGGTTTCGATCGTGGCGCTGTCGCCCAGCATGCCGATCTTGATGGCATCGGCGCCAATATCATCCAGCACAGCCCTGACCTGTCCGGCGATGATGGCTTGCGGAATGGAATGAATGGCGGAAACACCAAGCGTGTTCTGCACGGTGATAGCCGTGATGGCGGTCATCGCATAGCCGCCCAGCATGGTGACGGTCTTGATGTCGGCCTGAATGCCGGCGCCGCCGCTGGGGTCACTTCCGGCGATAATGAGGATGCGGGGGGTCATGCTGGTAAGCCCTACCCCCAATCGCGAGCGGAATGCAGTGCCTTCAGCACCAGAAATTCCGATTTGTTGACCTGGAAATCGATGCGGCAGCGGCCACGGCTTGCAGCTCGCGGGCTGCCGGTGGCATCCGCTCGAGCGGGGCAACGCAGCGGGTCGGCAACAGCGCTGGCAACAGCGGCGTCAATCTCGTCGAGAGCATGGATGTCGGCGGTCATTCCATGCGGGATGGTGACTGTGACGCGTTCGATCGGGTGCAAGACAGCTTGCCCCTTCGGCATCACCACAGTTGGTGAGCGTGCCGCCCTCAAGCCGCCGCCATCACCGCATCGCACACCATATCCACCGTGCGCTCCACCAGCGCCTCATCCTCGCCTTCCGCCATCACCCGGATCAGTGCCTCCGTGCCGGATTTGCGCACCAGCAGGCGACCGGTTCCGACCAGCGCGGCTTCGGCCGCAGCGATGGCGGCCTTCACGCTGGCATGCTCCAGCACTGCTGGTTCCTGCCTGACATTCTTCAGCAATTGCGGATATGCGTGGAAGCGGTTCAAAACCTCGCTGGCGGGTTTTGCCTCCTGCACCAGCACGGCAAGGATTTGTAGCGCCGCCAGCAGCCCGTCTCCGGTGGTAGAGTGGTCAGACATGATGATATGCCCGGATTGCTCGCCGCCGATGTTGCAGCCCAGTCGGCGCATCGCCTCCAGCACATAGCGGTCGCCCACCGGTGTGCGGTGCAGCTTCAGGCCAAGGCCTTCGACGAAGCGCTCCAGGCCGAGATTCGACATGACGGTGGTGACAAGCCCGCCGCCGCGCAGTGTGCCGGCTTTCGCCTGCGACTGGGTGATAAGCGCCATCAGCTGGTCGCCGTCCACGATCTGGCCTTTTTCATCGACGACGATCAGCCGGTCAGCATCACCATCCAGCGCAATTCCGATGTCGGAGCCTGTTTCCAGCACCTTGGCAGCCAGCGCGTGCGGATGCGTGGAGCCGACCTTGTCATTGATGTTGGTGCCATTGGGCGTCGCGCCTATGGTGGTGAGATTGGCGCCCAGTTCCCACAGCGCTTCGGGCGCCACCTTGTATGCCGCGCCATGCGCGCAATCGACGACGACCTTCAGCCCATCCAGACGCAAGGTTTCCGGGAAGGTGGATTTGACGGCATGGATGTAGCGGCCGCGCGCATCATCGATGCGGCGTGCCCGGCCAATGCTGTCGGCTGCGGCAAGCGGCGCGCCATCCATCATCAGCGCTTCGATGTCGCGCTCCTGTTCGTCGGTCAGCTTGAAGCCATCCGGGCCGAACAATTTGATTCCGTTGTCGCGATAGGGGTTGTGGCTGGCCGACAGCATCACACCCAGATCCGCCCGCATTTCGCGGGTGAGAAGCGCCACCGCGGGCGTCGGCATCGGGCCAACCTGAACCACATCCATGCCAACAGACGTGAAGCCGGCGGTCAGCGCCTGCTCCAGCATATAGCCTGAAAGCCGTGTATCCTTGCCGATCAGCACCCGATGCTTGTGTGCGCCGCGCAAAAAATGCGTTCCTGCCGCCTGCCCCACCTTCATGGCGAGCTCCGGGGTCATCTTCGGGCCATTCGCAACGCCGCGAATTCCATCGGTTCCGAAATAGCGCTTTCCCATAGTCCTGCATCCCCTTAGGCCGGCTTGCGCCTGGATAGGCGCGCGTCGGCACGCGGGCAAGCGGACAGGAGGCAGTGCTGGAAGATGCTTTGCAGATGGCGCTGCTCGCGCTGGTCGGCGTCTGGGCCGGCGCTCAGAATGCGCTGGCCGGCGGCGGCAGCTTTGTCACGCTGCCTGCCCTGATGGCGACCGGCCTCGACGCCCGCATCGCCAATCTCACGTCCACAGTGGCGCTGTTTCCGGGGCAGATCACGACCGCTCTGGCCAACCGCAAGCTCGTTTCCGGCGTCGGCGGAGTCGGCTTCGCCTGGCTGCTGGGCATCAGCATGGTCGGCGGTGTGCTCGGCGCACTGCTGCTGCTCGCCACCCCGAGCGATCTGTTCCGCCGCATGCTCCCATGGCTGGTGCTGGTCGCCACCCTGCTGTTCGCGCGCGGCGCTTTCGGTCGCCCGGTCGAAGTGAAAAATCTCGGTAGCGGTCCGCTGAAAGCCGGTCAGTTGCTGGTCGGCATCTACGGCGGCTATTTCGGCGGCGGCATCGGCTTTCTGATGCTGGCGATGTTCACGCTCGCCGGCAGCACGGTAAAAGCCGCGCAAGCGAACAAGAATGCGCTTGCTGCTGCCATGAATCTCTCTGGAGCCGCCGTGTTCGCCCTCTCCGGCGAAGTCGCGTGGGATCAGGCGCTGGCGCTCGGCATCGGCTCAATGGCCGGCGGCTGGCTCGGCGCGCACGCCATCCGCCATGTGCCAGACAAAGCCCTGAAGGCCTCCGTCGTCATCATCGGCCTGCTGCTCACAGCCGGCCTGTTCTGGAAGGGCTGAAGGGGGCGCCCGCAAGCGCCCCCTCCATCATCGCGTCAGGCCGAAACGACGTCCCGGCGACGGCGGGCGGCGAAACCCACCAGGCCAAAGCCGGCAATCATCATCGCCCAGGTCGCCGGTTCCGGAACCACAACGCCATCATCGCGGAACGCCCAGTTGCGCGTGTTCTGGTCGCCCGCGCCGCTATGGTCACGCACATAGGCGGAGTAAGCACTCTGGAATCCGGGGTTGCTGTCATAGCCACCGCCGCCGGTGTCGAGCGAATAATTCTGTGCTACGGTCGCTCCGCCGTTGAACAAAAATGTCGTATCCGCCCAGCCGTCAACCTGCGCCTGGAAGTTGATGAGATTGGGATCGTTCCCAAGGGTTGAAATGGCATAATCAGCGGCGACGCCACCAAACAGCAGTGCCGCAGCCTCCTGACCAGAATAGACTGGCGGATTATCGGTCCATACCGGCCCATCGCCAACCGACCAGCTGCCGACGAAAACCCACGCGGCCGATGCAGGCGCGGCAGCAGAAAGCGCCGCAACTGCGGCGGCTGAAAGAAATACCCTGTTCATAATAAATTCCCTCCTGTTTCAATACACTGGACGTTCCCGATAAAAGCCGAACCTCGCCCCCGAAAGTCGCAACCATCCAACGATGGAATAGCAGACTATCGCACCGGCGGCAAAGAAAATTGCCGTCCCGGAGTTACGCCATATCTTGCAGCCTCAGGCCTGCAAGCTACCAGAACGGCGACGGCGCGCAGCTGCGCCCACCAGACCAAAGCCGCCAATCATCATCGCCCAGGTTGCAGGCTCCGGAATGGCGGGACCATAGCTGATTGTCCAATCGACCGTTGCGCTGGCGCTGCCCGTCAGATCGAAACCGTCTATGTCATTGTTGACGTTGCCGAAATTGAAAAACGCCATGGTGTAGGTTTGCCCGCTGAGCAGGGCGACGGAAAAATTGCCAGATCCTGTCGGATCAAGCACGTCGCCGCCATAAGGGCCAAATGGCATATCTCCGGTGCCGTAGATGGGTTGCAGGCCGAATGTGTCGCCCAGGGCTGCAACCGCGTAGCGGCCGGCAAAAAAACCATCGCCACTTGCGGTGAATGTATAAGACCAATTGGCGCTGGCCAGGTTCGTGAGGACCTGCGTCGGCAAGCCAGAGCCTGAGGACCCGACATCCCAACCCCACTGGACAAGAACGGAACCGGCATCGGCCGAAATCCAGTCTCCCTGAACAAAGGAGAAGGCCCGTGCGGTATAGCCATTTTCGGTTGCGATGACGGTGCTTATCGTGCCTACAGTTGCTGGCGCTGCTATGCTGGACGGTCCGGAAAGAAACGTATCGGTTGCCGAGCCAACCGTTGCGCTTGAGCCGGCGTTCACCGTGCCGTCAACAAATGTGGTTGCGAATCCCGGCGAAGCCAATGCGAGCGCAAGCAGGATTGCGATTTTCTGGTTCATTTAAGACCCCCTTCAATGTCCATGCAAAGAGTGCGCACTCTGCCAGTCAGATGTCAATGCTGAGCTATGCTATGCCTTGCCACCCATCCACCACCTTGACGCATGCGGCACAGACTGAAAAAGCTCCCGCAGTTGTGAGGAAATTGCCATGCCGTTTGACAAATCCCGCCTGCCCAGCCGCCATGTGAGCGTCGGACCGACCAAGGCGCCGCACCGCAGCTATTATTATGCCATGGGGCTGACCGAGGAGGAAATAGCCCGGCCGTTTGTGGGAATCGTTTCTGCCGGCAATGATTCGGCCCCCTGCAACACCACGCTGAATGCGCAGGCCGACATTGCGCGCGCGGGCGTTGAAGAAGGCGGCGGCATGCCGCGGCGCTTCAACACCATCACCGTGACCGACGGAATTGCCATGGGGCACCAGGGCATGAAATCCTCGCTCGTATCGCGCGAGGTGATTGCCGATTCGATCGAACTGTCGGTGCGCGGGCATTGCTATGATGCGCTGGTCGGCTTTGCCGGCTGCGACAAGAGCCTACCGGGCATGATGATGGCAATGCTGCGACTGAACGTGCCTTCGGTGTTCGTCTATGGCGGCTCGATCCTGCCGGGTGTTTTTCAGGGCAAGGATGTGACCGTCAAGGATGTGTTTGAAGCGGTTGGCAGCTATGCCGCCGGCAATTGCCCGCTCAGCGAGCTGATCGCGCTGGAAAAGGTCGCCTGCCCCGGACACGGTGCCTGTGGCGGGCAATACACCGCCAACACGATGGCCTGTGTGGCAGAAGCGATCGGGCTTTCGCTGCCCAACAGCAATATGGCGCCTGCTGCCTATGAAAGTCGCGCCGACATCGCCCGCGATGCCGGGAGAGCGGTCATGCGGATGCTGGAGAGCAATATTCGCCCACGCGACATCTGCACGCTGCAGGCTTTCGAGAATGCCGCCCGGGTGGTCGCCGCCACTGGCGGCAGCACCAACGCGGTGCTGCACCTGCCGGCCATGGCACACGAGGCCGGAATAGAATTCACCCTGTTCGACGTCGCCGAAATCTTCAAGACGACGCCCTACATCGCCGATCTGCAGCCCGGCGGCCGCTATGTGGCGCGCGACATGCACGCCGCCGGTGGCGTCTACATGGTCTTGAAAACCCTGCTCGAAGCCGGCCTGCTGCATGGCGATTGCATGACCGTCACCGGCAGAACCCTCGCCGAAAATCTGGCCGAAATCGCCTGGAACCCCGATCAGGACGTCATCCGCCCGGCCTCCGCCCCGCTCTCCCCCACCGGCGGCGTGGTCGGATTGCGCGGCAGCCTTGCTCCGGACGGCGCCATCGTGAAGGTCGCAGGGCTTCATGTGCTGGAATTCGAAGGCCCGGCGCGGGTGTTCGATTGCGAAGAGGATTGCTTTGCAGCAGTCGAACAGCGCGACATCCGCGCCGGCGAAGTGATCGTTATCCGCTACGAAGGGCCCAAGGGCGGCCCAGGCATGCGCGAAATGCTGTCCACCACCGCCGCCCTCTATGGGCAGGGCATGGGCGACAGCGTCGCCCTCATCACCGATGGCCGCTTCTCTGGCGCCACCCGCGGCTTCTGCATCGGCCATGTCGGGCCGGAGGCTGCCGACGGCGGACCCATTGCCCTCATCGAAAACGGCGACCGCATTCGCATCGACGCCGTTGCCGGCACTCTTGACCTGCTCGTCCCGGACGCCACCCTCGCCGCCCGCAAAGCCGCATGGCAGCCCCGCACCAACGATTACCAGTCCGGCGCGCTATGGCGCTACGCGAAAAATGTCGGCCCGGCCTATCTCGGCGCCGTCACCCACCCGGGTGGGTCGGCAGAAACCCATATGTTCGCCGATATCTGATCGATTTCAGCTCCTGCAGGCGCGCTCAAACCCGTCCAGCAGGGCGGGCGCAGGCACATCCACCAGATTGCGGCCATTGTGGGTGACCACGGCAAGTCGCGGCACGCCGCGAAGCGCAGGCAAAAATTGCGCCGGGTCGTGCACGGCG
>JBBRKH010000026.1:0-12638 GCA_038217965.1 Sphingomonadales bacterium
GGGCGCCTTGCTCGCCTTTTACGAACATCGCGTGATTGCCGTGGCGGCTCTGCTCGGCATCAACCCGTTCGACCAGTTCGGCGTCGAGCTGGGCAAACGCATCGCCAGGACGATCGATTCCGGCGAGGGTGGCGAATTCGATCGATCGACCCAGGCGTTGATCGCCCGTGCAGGCTTGTCCTGAGGAGGTTTCGTGGCATTCGACTATGATCTGTTCGTCATCGGCGCTGGTTCGGGTGGTGTCCGTGCCGCCCGCGTCGCCGCGGGACATGGCGCCAAGGTGGCGGTTGCCGAGGAATATCGCGTCGGCGGGACCTGCGTCATCCGCGGCTGCGTGCCCAAGAAGCTGCTGGTCTACGGCTCCCATTTCGCCGAGGATCTGTCGGATGCCCGCCGCTTCGGCTGGATGGTGCCGGACTGCGACTTCGACTGGAAAGTGTTGCGCGACAATGTGCTGGCCGAGGTCGCGCGGATCGAAAGCGTCTACGAGGACACGCTCGGCAACAACAAGGTCGAGATCATCACCGAGCGGGCAGGCGTCACCGGCCCGCAGGAAATTCACCTTGCCGGCGGCCGCACCGTCACCGCGCGGATCATCCTGATCGCCACCGGCGCGACTCCCGATGTGCCCGACGTGCCGGGCGCGGAGCATGGCATCACCTCGAACGAGGTGTTTCATCTGGAGCGCCTGCCGAAGCGCGCAGTGATTTGCGGCGGCGGCTACATTGCCAATGAATTCGCCGGCATCTTCCACGAGCTGGGTGTCGAGGTGACGCAGGTTATCCGATCTGACAAGCTGCTGCGCGGCTGGGAGCCGGCGCTGAGTGACCGGCTGCTGGCGATTGCAACGCAGAAAGGCGTGCAGTTCCGCTTCAACACGATGCCGCAGCGGATCGACAAGCGGGCCGACGGCACCATCGTTCTGCACTGCGCTGGCGGCAAGACCATCGAAACCGATCTGCTGCTGTGGGCAGTGGGCCGGCTGCCCAACAGCGAAGGGCTGGGGCTGGAGGCGCTCGGCCTGCACATGAAACCCAATGGCGCGATCCCCGTCGACGAAGCCAGCCACACCGACCTCCCCTGGCTGCACTCGGTCGGCGATGTGACAGACCGGCTGCAGCTGACGCCCATTGCCATCCGCGAAGGCCATGCGCTTGCCGATACGCTGTTCGGCGGCAACCCCTGGGTTGTCGATCACGCGCTCGTGCCTTCCGCCGTGTTCAGCCATCCGCCGCTGGCAAGCGTCGGCATGACCGAGAGGCAGGCACGCGATACACTCGGGACGGTCAAGATTTTTACCACCGATTTCCGGCCGATGAAGGCCGTTCTTGCCGGTCGTAATGAACGTTCTCTCTACAAGCTCGTGGTGGATGCTTCGACCGACGTTGTGGTCGGCGCCCACATGATCGGGCCGGACGCGCCGGAAATCCTGCAGGCGCTTGCCATTGCGGTCAAAGCCGGGCTTACCAAGGCGCAGATCGACCAGACCGTGGCGCTGCATCCCACCATGTCGGAAGAACTGGTGCTGATGCGCTGACGCCGTGCTATGGCGCGAAGACAGGAGGCAGGCTGATGGCAAGCGCAATCGAAACAGCAATTCGCTCGGTGGTGGAAAAGGGCGTCGTCACGATCGCAGATTTCAACCGCAAACGCATGCGCAATGCGGACAACCCCTATCTCACCGGCATCCACACCCCGGTGGAAAGCGAAACCCTGCTCGAAGACCTTGCAGTCACCGGCAGCATCCCCGCTGCGCTGAACGGGCTATACGCGCGCAACGGCCCCAATCCGATCGGCGGCGAACAGGCCGCCAGCTATCACTGGTTCCTGGGCGACGGCATGGTGCACGGCATCCGCCTGCAAGGGGGTCGCGCACTCTGGTATCGCAACCGCTGGGTGCGCAGCAGCAAGGTGAGCGAAGCGTTGGGCGAACCGCCGGCACCCGGCACCCGGCACAGCCGCAGCGACAATGCCAACACCAATGTGCAGGCGATCGGCGGACGGCTGTTTGCCCTCGTTGAAGCCGGGGGCAATCCGGTCGAGCTGTCCGCCGACCTGATGACGGTCGCGCACAACCCCTTCGATGGCACGCTGACCGTGCCCTATTCCGCGCACCCGCATTTCGATCCCGAAACCGGCGAAGCGCATGCGATCACCTATGAAGGCGCGCCGGACGGGCGCGTGTGGCATGTGGTCACCGGCACAGACGGCAAAGTGACGCGCGAGGAGCCGATTGCAGTCAGCGACGGACCTTCGATCCACGATTGCGCCATCACGGCAAGCAATGTGCTGGTGTTCGATCTGCCGGTCACCTTTTCCATCGAACGGCTGATCAAGGGCTTCCGCTTCCCGCTCGGCTGGAACCCCAAGCACCCGTCCCGGGTCGGCGTGCTCGGCAAATCCGCGCCCGGCAGCAGCATCGTCTGGTGCGATGTAGAGCCCTGCTATGTGTTTCACCCGTGCAACGCCTATGAAACGGGCGACGGCCGCATCATCGCCGACGTGATCGCCCATGCCGACATGTTCAGAAGCAGCACGATGGGGCCGGACGCACAAAGCATCCGCTTCGAGCGCTGGACGATCGATCCCGCCGCCCGCACAGTGGCGCGCGCGGTAATCGATCCCGAACCGCAGGAGTTTCCGCGGCTGGACGAGCGGCGGACGGGCAAGCCCTATCGTCATGCATGGATGGTGGGAGTGCAGGTCGGGCCGGACCTGATCGCCGAGGGCTCCTCCATCCTCTATTGCCACGATCTGGAAGCCGGCACCCGCAGGTCGCGGGATTTCGGCGCAGCCAAGGTGGCGGGCGAGTTCGTGTTCGTGCCCTATGGGCCGGGCGAGCAGGATGGCTGGCTGGTCGGGCTGGTGGGCGATCGGGTGGCGGATTCCTGCGAGCTGCACATCCTCGATGCCGCCGATTTCACCGGCCCGCCGGTCGCCGTGGTGCACATCCCGCTGCGCATTCCGCCCGGCTTCCACGGCAACTGGATTCCAGCCTGACGCTTGCGTTGCGGGCGTGTTCACGGCAGGAACACGGCCCGATGACGACGAACTGGACACCCGATAGCTGGCGCCGCGCCGAAGCTCGCCAATTGCCCACCTGGCCCGATGCCGAAAAGGCGCGCGCGGTGGAAACCGAAATGCGGAGTTATCCGCCGCTGGTGTTCGCCGGCGAGGCGCGCAACCTGAAGGCGAAGCTTGCCGATGTGTCGGCCGGCAAGGCCTTCCTGCTGCAAGGCGGCGATTGCGCCGAAAGCTTCGCCGAATTTCACCCCAACACCATCCGCGACACCTTCCGCGTCATCCTGCAGATGGCCGTCGTGCTCACCTTCGGCAGCCAGATGCCGGTGGTGAAGGTGGGCCGCATGGCCGGGCAATTCGCCAAACCGCGCAGCGCCGACACCGAGGAGCAGGGCGAAATCTCGCTGCCCGCCTATCGCGGCGACATCGTGAACGACATCCTGTTCGACGAGGCCGGCCGCATCCCCGATCCGGAGCGGCAGAAGCGCGCCTACATGCAGGCGGCTTCCACGCTCAACCTGCTGCGCGCCTTCGCGCAAGGCGGGTTCGCCAATCTGCACCAGGTCAACAAGTGGAACCTGGATTTCGTCGGCGGTTCGGCATGGGCCAGGCGCTATGCCGAAGTGGCCGAGCGCATCGGCGAGGCGCTGGCGTTCATGGAAGCGTGCGGAATTTCACCAGAAACCGTGCCGCAACTGAAGGGCACGGATTTCTACACCAGCCACGAAGCGCTGCTGCTGGGCTATGAAGAGGCGATGACCCGGCAAGACAGCCTCACCGGCGACTGGTACGACACGTCGGCGCACATGCTGTGGATCGGCGACCGCACGCGCTTCCAGGGCTCCGCGCATGTGGAATTCCTGCGCGGCGTCGGCAATCCGGTTGGTCTCAAATGCGGCCCCTCCATCACGCCCGACGACCTGCTGCGCCTGATCGACACGCTGAACCCGGCCAACGAGCCGGGCCGCCTCACGCTCATCAGCCGCTTCGGGCACGACAGGGTGGAGGCGCACTTGCCCGCTCTCATCCGCGCGGTGCAGCGCGAAGGCAAGCGTGTGGTGTGGAGCTGCGACCCGATGCACGGCAACACGGTGAAGTCCGCCAGCGGCTTCAAGACCCGGCCGTTCGACCGCATACTGGGCGAAGTGCGGTCCGTCTTTGCCGTGCACCGCGCCGAAGGCAGCTTCGCCGGCGGCATCCACGTGGAGATGACCGGCCAGAACGTGACCGAATGCACCGGGGGAGCAGCGGCTGTGACCGACGAGGCGCTGGCCGACCGCTATCACACCCACTGCGATCCGCGATTGAACGCCGGGCAATCGCTGGAACTGGCGTTTCTGTTGAGCGAAGAGCTGGCGGCGGAACGCTCGCGGATGCAGGCGCAGGCCGCCTGAACGACCCGCAACCACAGGCGGCCGATTTCCGCCGCACGCCGGCACGCATGGCCTCAAAGCCAGGCGCGTTGATGAAGGCCCACGGCGTCCGGCCTTTCAGCCCTTGCCTCCAAGCACATGATTCAGGAAATCGGCCAGCCGCCGCGCAGCAAGCCCGATGCCGGAACGCTGATGCAGATGCACCGAGGCAATTGGCAGCGCGGGAAGTCCCGCTCCACGGTCCAGCGCGACCACGCCCGGGATCACGCTGCTGCGGGCCAACATCCCGATTCCCAGTCCGGCGGATATCGCTGCAAGCGTGCCTGCCCTGGAGCTCGCAACATAGGCCAGCCGCCAGGCTCGGCCGGCATCGTCCAGCGCTTCGATAGCGATCTTGCGCAGCAGCGAAGGCGCAGTCGCGGTAACCAGCGGGACAACCGCATCGTCCGGATCCCATATGCCCTCGCCCGCCGCCCAGACCAGCTGCTCGCGCCAGACCGCGCCTTCGGCCGGATCGGCATCGCGATCATAGGCCAGCATCAGATCATAGGCGCCGTCGGCAAAATCGCGCCGTAGATTGGCGCTCAGATCGCAGGTAACCTGCAGCAAAACCTGCGGAAATGCGCGGGAGAATCGCGCCAGTGCCGGTGCCAGATGCTCGGCAGAAAAATCATCGGGCGCGCCGATCATCACGCCGCCCTCGATCTGTGGCTCGGCCATGCGTCCCACCAGCTCGTCGTTGGCGGCCAGAATGCGTCGCGCATAGCCGAGCAGCAGAACGCCGGCCTCGGTCGGCTCCACGCCCCGCCCGCCGCGCTCGAACAGGCGACAGCCCAGCTGGTCTTCCAGCCGCTTCACCTGCAGGCTGATGGCAGACTGCGTGCGCAGCATTCGATCTGCCGCCCGGGTAAAGCTCTTCACTTCGACTATCGTCACAAAACTGCGCAACAAATCCATGTCGACATTCCGGCGATGCGGCATCTGAACTCCCATATTTCAATCGTGCAACATTGTTACGCTGAATAGCGCCGCTTATGCCAGTGACAATTCTCATGTCGCGGCACCATGCTGCTGTGGCAGAACGTCGCGGCCTGCGTCAGGCCGGCAGTGCTGCTTAGCGGGCGACGTTGTAGGCCAGGCTGGCATCGTCCAGCTGGAAGCCGACCAGCACTTCGAAGCTCGCGGCGCGAACTGCTGCGCGAACCTGCGGATCGGACAGCGGATCGGTCAGCGCTTCGGGATCATCGGCATCGCGCTTGCGGGTGATGCGCTCCAGCATTTCCGGCGGCAGCGTCACAGCCGAGCGGTGCACATCGGCACGGCCGCCGCCGCGCGCCTCGGCGCGCAGTGCGCCTTCGGCAAAGTCCAGCTGCACACCGGTTATCTGCTTGGAAACAAGCACATTGCCACCCTGTGCAAGCGCCACGAACATGGGCAGATACACCTGCTTGGCCGGTCCCTTGACGCGCCGCTGGCCGGCCACCACGAAATTCACTTCGGTGGTGAGAAACTCCGCCCCTTCGATGCAATTGCCCTGCAGGTCGGTGATCTGCGCGGTCAGCGCAATGGCATCCGCGTTGCGGCTCTGTGGCGGGTCGAAACGGGTTACGGAGCCCACATGATAGGGCACGGCAACCGCCGGGCACTGCGATCGCTCGACCAGCAACGGGTTGGTGTTGCAGCCCGCAACGAGGGCGGCCGCGCCCAATCCCATGGCTGCCAAGCTCTTGCGCACCATTCATTCTCCTCGTTATTCTGCCCAATGCGCCCCGGCTTCCCTTAAGCAGGGGCAGCCATTCTTGGAAAGGGGTTTCGGCCGACCCCCGCTTTCGCCTAAGGAGCGTGAATGACTGCTGACAGCCCGCCCCTTCCCCGCCTCCCGTCCCTTCGGGTTCTCATCGCTGCACCGCGCGGATTTTGCGCCGGCGTGGAGCGGGCGATCCAGATCGTCGAGCTCGCCCTGAAGAAGTTCGGCAGCCCGGTCTATGTCCGGCATGAAATTGTCCACAACAAGTTTGTCGTCGACACGCTGAAGGCCAAGGGCGCCGTGTTCGTGAAAGAGCTGGACGAAGTGCCCGATGGCGCCCAGGTCATTTTCTCCGCTCACGGCGTTCCCAAGGCAATTCCCGCCATCGCCGAAGCCCGTGGCCTCGATTGGCTGGACGCCACCTGCCCGCTGGTGTCCAAGGTGCACCGCCAGGCCGAGCGCATGGTCGAACAGCAGCGCCATATCCTGTTCGTCGGCCACGCCGGGCATCCCGAAGTGATCGGCACCTTCGGCCAGGTGCCGGCCGGGGCGATGACCCTCATCGAAACGGTGGACGATGCCGAGCGCGTCGCGCCGCCATCCGACAGTCTCGGTTTCCTGACCCAGACCACGCTTTCGGTGGACGACACCGCTGAAATCGTCGCCACCCTGCAACGCCGCTTTCCGCTGATCCAGGGGCCGAAGGGCGAAGATATCTGCTATGCCACCTCCAATCGGCAGACCGCGGTCAAGGCCATTGCCCACGGTTGCCAGCTCGTGCTGGTGATCGGCGCGGAAAACAGCAGCAACTCGCAACGCCTGCGCGAAGTCGCTGCCCGCGAAGGCGCCCGCGCGCACCTCATCCAGCGCGCCAGCCTGATTGACTGGTCATGGTTCCAGGGTGTCGAAACGCTGGGCCTCACCGCCGGCGCATCGGCGCCCGAGGTGCTGGTGCAGGAGGTGCTGGATGCGCTGAAATGCCGCTACGAGGTGGCAATCGAGGAAATCACCACAGCAACCGAAGAGGTCGTGTTCAAGCTGCCGCGCTCACTCGCCGCCTGAGCGGCAGCATGGCGGTCTACACGCACGTTCCAGCCGAAGCGCTTGAAACTTTCCTTGCGCGCTACGATGTGGGCGAGCTGCTGTCTGCCAAAGGCATCGCCGAAGGCGTTTCCAACAGCAATTTTCTGGTCGACACCACGCGGGCGCGCTTCATCCTGACGCTCTACGAACGCCGCATAAATCTGCATGAACTGCCCTTCTTCATCAACCTGATGCAGCATCTGGCGAACGCCGGCCTGCCCGTCCCGCGGCCGATCCGCGATTGCAGCGGCGAAGCACTGCAGCAGCTCGCAGGCCGCGCCGCCTGTCTCATCGAATATCTGCCGGGCGTTTCCGTCGGCACGCCCACGCCGGCCCAGGCCCACGCCGTGGGCAGTGCGCTGGCTCGCATGCATCTTGCCAGCGCCGGTTTCGCAGGCACCAGGGCAAACGCGCTGGCCATGCCCTGGTGGCAGACGACGGCGGCCGAACTCGCACCGCGCCTCCATGCCATCGAACCCGGTCTCGCATCGCTTGTCTCGCAGGCGCTCGCCCGCCTGACCCCCGCATGGCCCGATGACCTCCCGCAAGGCACCATTCACGCCGATCTCTTTCCAGACAATGTGCTGATGCTCGGCAGCAGGGTAACCGGTCTCATCGATTTCTACTTCGCCTGCACCGACAGCTTTGCCTATGATCTCGCCGTGCTGCATGCCGCCTGGGCGTTTCCGCCGGATGGCAGCGCGCCGCGACCGGCCCATTCCGCCGCACTGTTCGAAGGCTATGAAAGCATGCGACCCCTCACCCCCGCCGAGCGCGCCGCCTTCCCGCTGCTGGCGCAGGGTGCCTGCCTGCGCTTTCTGCTGAGCCGCGCGCAAGACTGGCTTGCGCCGCATTCCGACGCGCTTGTGATGCGCAAGGATCCCCTGCCTTTTGCCCGCAGGCTGGAGCATTATGCCGCTTCCTGAAGTGCAGATCGCAACCGATGGCGCCTGCAAGGGCAATCCCGGACCCGGTGGCTGGGCCGCCATCCTGCACTGCGGGACAAGCGAGAAAATCCTCACCGGCGCCGAAAGACTGACCACCAACAACCGGATGGAAATGACCGCCGCGCTCGAAGCGCTGAAAGCGCTCGGCAAGCCCTGCTCTGTTACGATCACGACCGACAGCCGCTATCTGATGGATGGCATGATGAAATGGCTCCCCGGCTGGCAGAAGAATGGCTGGCGCACGGCCGACAGGAAGCCGGTGAAGAATGCCGACATCTGGATGGCACTCACGGCGGCGGCCAGACCGCACAGCATTCGCTGGCAATGGGTGAAGGGCCACGCCGGCCATCCGCTCAACGAACGCGCCGACGCGCTTGCCAGCGAGGCCGTCGCCGGCCTGCTCAGCGGTTAAAAACAGGCTTCCCGAGCGTCAACAAACCAACAATCGCGCCGCCGACCACGATGCCGACAATACCGGCGAAAAATGCCGAAACGAACCAGCCCACAAAGCCGCCGGCAAACGGCACCCCCGCTGCCACGGCATCGGACACCGCGTGTATCCAGTGCGGCAGCGCATCCAGGCCGAATTCCTCCAGCCCGTGCACCAGGATGCCGCCGCCCACCCAGGCCATCGCCGCCGTGCCCACAACCGACAGCACCGAAAGCAGCGCCGGCATGCCCGATACCATTGCGCGCCCGATCGCCTGCGCCGCGGTGGATTCGGTTTGCGTCAGCCGCAGGCCGATGTCGTCCATCTTCACGATCAGCGCCACCGCGCCATACACGCCGACGGTCACCACGACAGACACCAGCGCGAGGATGATCGCCTTGTTCAGCAGCGGCTCGTTCACGATCGTCCCAAGCGCAATCGCCAGAATTTCCGCCGACAGGATGAGATCGGTGCGGATGGCGCCGCCCACCATGTCGGCCTCGCGCGCCGCCGGATCCTCCAGCACCGGCCCTTCCGCTGCATGCCCGGAATGCAATCCGAGCTTTTCCGCCACCTTTTCCGCCGCTTCGAAGCAGAGATAGGCCCCGCCCAGCATCAGCAGAGGTGTCAGCGCCCACGGTGCGAAGGCGGCAATGGCAATGAACGCCGGCAGCAGGAAGACCAGCTTGTTCTTCAAGGACCCCCTGGCGATCTTCCAGATCATCGGAAGCTCGCGTTCCGGTGTGAACCCCATCACATAGCCAGGAGTGACCGCGGCATCATCGATGACCACGCCAGCCGCCTTCACGCCCGCCTTGCCAGCGGCCGCCCCCACATCGTCGATCGAGGCTGCCGCCAACTTGGCAATAAGCGCCACATCGTCGAGCAGCGCAATCAAACCGGATGCCATGATCTCTCCAAATTGTGTCTGGGGTGGCGTCTAGAGATTTCCGCCGCGCTTTGCACGCGTCGCGCTATTTCAGGTTGCCCACGGTGCTCGTCTGGGTGTCCGCAATCTTTTTCATGATATTGCTTAGCGCGCCCATCATCTTCGCCCGGCGGTCCATGATGATCTGCAGGCGCATCTGCCGCAATTCGCCTGATCCGCGCAAGCTGTCCAGCTCCGCTGCGGTTTCCGCCAGCATGGCTTCCGCCTGCAATGTCGCCAGGGCAACCACGAAGGCATCCGGATCCAGCGCATCCGGCTCGGCCGCCTGCCGTTGCCTGGCTCCCAGCAGTTCGCGCTGCTTGGCCTTGGCGCCGTTCACCGCCTTCACAGCCGCCATCACGGCCTTCAAATCTTCCTGCGCCGATTTCGAAGCCTGCATCAGCACCACAAACGCCATCGCCTCGATGCCGCCGTCCGGCATGCTCCCCAGAACAGCCCAGCCTCCGGGCCGGCGCGCCTTGTCCAGCCGCATCTGCAGCGCCTGTTCCGCTTGCCGCACATCCTTTCGCGTCGCACGCGCCAATGCCATGTCCGTCATCATCCGTCTCCCGCCGCCGGGGCACAGCTTCGTTGCCCTGCCCCCGAGTTGCCGCTATGCCGATCCTTCATCTCTCCCAAGGAACGCACGCAATGTCCCGCCGCCGCCAGATTTACGAAGGCAAGGCCAAGATCCTCTACGAGGGCCCGGAGCCTGGCACCATCATCCAGTATTTCAAGGATGACGCCACTGCCTTCAACGCGCAGAAAAAGGGCACCATCAGCGGCAAGGGTGTGCTCAACAACCGCATCTCCGAGCATTTGTTCACCCTGCTCGGCACCATCGGCATTCCCACCCATTTCATCCGCCGCCTGAACATGCGCGAGCAGCTTGTGCGCCAGGTGGAAATCATCCCGCTGGAAGTCGTCGTCCGCAATGTCGCCGCCGGATCGCTTTCGAAACGCCTCGGGATCGAGGAAGGCACCCCCCTGCCGCGCACCATCCTGGAATATTATTACAAGGACGACGCGCTGAACGATCCGATGGTAACGGAAGAGCATGTCGCCTGCTTCGGCTGGGCGGGCCAGGACGAGCTGGCCGAAATGGTCGACATGGCAATCCGCACCAACGACTTCCTCACCGGGCTTTTTGCCGCCGTCGGCATCCGGCTGGTGGATTTCAAGCTGGAATTCGGCCGGCTGTGGGAGGATGACTACAGCCGGGTGATCCTGGCCGACGAAATCAGCCCCGATGGCTGCCGCCTGTGGGACATGAAGACCAACGAGAAGCTGGACAAGGACCGCTTCCGCCGCGACCTCGGCGGCGAAGTGGAAGCCTATCAGGAAGTTGCCCGCCGCCTCGGCCTGTTGCCGGAAGGCAGCGACACCGCCGTGCTCGACATGGAAGCAGCCCGGAAGGCGCGCGGCAAGAAATGAGCACTGCAATCGGACTGGTGGCCGGGCTGGCGTTTGCAGCACTGGCCACCCCCGCTGCCGCGCAGCTTGCTCCCGGCGCGCTGCCCACGCTGATGGATTTGCGCGCCGTGGGTGCCCGGCCGCAGGCCTCCCCCGCCGAAACCCTGCGCTACGGCGAAGCACCATCGCAGATCGTCGAATTGTTCCTGCCGAAGGCGGCCGCCGAATCCGCCAAGCTGCCGGTCGTCGTCATCATCCACGGCGGCTGCTGGCGCAAAGACATCGCCGGCCCCGGGCTGATGCGCGCCGCCGCCGGCGCCTTCCTGGAAAAGGGCTATGCCGTCTGGTCTGTCGGCTACCGCCGCATCGACGAGGAAGGCGGCGGCTGGCCCGGCACGTTCCAGGATGTCGGCGCTGCAATCGACCTCGTCCGCGACCACGCCGAAGCGCACAACCTCGATACCACGCGCATCGTCGGCTACGGCCACAGCGCCGGCGGCCACCTCGCGCTGTGGGCCGCTGGTCGTCACAAGCTCCCCGCCACCAGCCCGATGAAGGTCGAAACGCCGCAAAAACTGCGCGGCGTCGTCTCCGTCGGTGGCCTCGCCAACATCAAGCAATGGGAACGCCAGATCGACGCGGTCTGCGGCGACGATGCCGTCGCGTTGCTCACAAAGTCCCGAGCCGCGCCCGTTCCGGGTGTGGAAGATCAACCCGCCGAACCGGCCAGTTCCGCCCCAGACCTGAAAGCCGGCCCCGCGCTGGAAGATCGCGCCGAGCAATTCGCCGACACCAATCCTGCCGCCATGCTGCCGACCGGCACGCCCGTCATCCTGCTGCACGGCATCTACGACCGCATCTCCCCCCCGGCAATCGGGCTTGCCTATGCGCAGGAAGCCCGCAAAGCCGGCGACCGCGCCGAAATCCAGCTCGCCCCCAACGCCGGCCATTTCGAAGTCATCGCCCCGGGCAGCCGCGCCTTCGATCAGGCGATTGCGGCGGTGGAAAAGCTGGCGAGGTAGCGCAGGAGGCCGACACCGACAGCATCGAGGCGGATGATTTGCAGCGCGCGGCGGATAAATTTGCCGACTGGCTGTTCAACCGCGACATCGACCCCAAGACTGCAACCGATGCCGAGATCATCGCCGCAAAGCGTGCTGCGGCAAAGGTGGCGGTTGAAAGACAACCCGGTTGGGGTGGAGTATTATCCCGCCCAATGGCTGGCAGAACTGCGCGCCGGTGCAACCGAGCAAAGCCTGCTCAGCCGGCAAGGCGATCTTCCAGCCTCCCCCATTCGCGGCGCGCTGGAAACGCATTACACCTGATCCGGCCTTTTCAACGCCCGGCGCCTGTCGCATAGGCTTGGAGGCATGAAAGCCCGAGTCACCGTCAACCTGAAGCCCGGCGTCCTCGATCCGCAGGGCCGCGCCATTCACCATGCGCTCGAAGGCCTCGGCTTTGCGCAGGTCGCCGATGTCCGGGTCGGCAAGGTGATCGAACTCGATGTGGCTGAAGGCACCACCGAGGCGGAAGTCGCTGAAATGGCAAGGAAACTCCTTGCCAACACCGTTATCGAAAATTTCCGGGTCGAGCTGGCGTGAAAACGGCCGTCATCGTCTTTCCCGGCAGCAATTGCGACCGGGATCTGATGGTCGCGCTCGAAAGCATCACCGGAATCGCCCCCCACGCTGTGTGG
>JBBRKH010000027.1:0-12373 GCA_038217965.1 Sphingomonadales bacterium
GGTCTTGCCCAGAACGGTTTGCAGTTCGTGCGGATCGTGCGGCGGAGCCGGCGAGGGCAGCACCACCCTTTCGATGCCGCTGCGCCGCCGCAGATAGGGATGCACCATTTCGCCTTCGATCGGCCCGGGGCGGACAATGGCGACCTGGATCACGAGATCGTAGAATTGCCTGGGTTTCAGGCGCGGCAGCATGTTCATCTGCGCCCGGCTTTCCACCTGGAACACGCCTATGGAATCGCCCCGGCACAGCATGGCGTAGGTTTCGGGATCTTCGGGCGGCACACTGTCCAGCGCAAGCGCCAGCCCGGCGTGCTCGCGCAGCAGATCGAAGCTCTTGCGGATGCACGTGAGCATGCCGAGCGCCAGCACATCCACCTTCATCAGGCCGAGCGCGTCGATATCGTCCTTGTCCCATTCGATGAAGGTTCGATCGGGCATGGCGCCGTTCTGGATTGGCACCATTTCATCCAGTCTGCCTTCGGTCAGCACGAAACCGCCGACATGCTGGGACAGATGGCGGGGCACATGCAGAATGCGGTCGACCAGCGCCTTCAGCCGGGCGATATCGGGATTTTCCAGGCTGAATCCCGTCTCGCCGTAGCGCTTGTCCTCCATCTGTCCGCTGAAGCTGCCCCATATGGTGCTGGTAAGCCGCACGATGGCATCCTCGGAAAAGCCGAGCACCTTGCCCACTTCGCGCACTGCACTGCGCGGCCGAAAATGGATAACGGTGGCGGCAATGCCGGCGCGGTGGCGACCATAGCGGGCATAGACATACTGCATCACCTCCTCGCGCCGCTCGTGCTCGAAATCGACATCGATGTCGGGTGGTTCGTTGCGTTCGGCCGAAATGAAGCGGGAAAACAGCAGATCATGCTGCTCCGGATCAACGGCGGTGATGCCGAGCATGAAGCAGACGGCGGAATTGGCGGCGGAGCCACGCCCCTGGCAGAGAATGCCGCGGCTGCGGGCAAAGGCCACCAGATCGTGCACGGTGAGGAAATAGGTGGCGTAGTTCAGCTGGCCTATGAGCTGAAATTCGCTGTCCAGCAGCTTTCGAAGCTTGGCGGAAATCCCTGCAGGATGGCGCATCCGCGCTGCCTCCAGCACCAGATGCTCCAGCCACGCCTGCGCAGTCCAGCCTTGCGGCACCGGCTCGTGCGGATACTCGTAGCGAAGCTGATCGAGCGAGAAATCGATGCGTGCCAGAAAGCTCAGGCTTTCGGCAACGGCTTGCGGACAATCGCGAAACAACCGCAGCATGTCCGCCTGCGGCTTCAGATGCCGCTCCGCATCCGGCTGCAGCCGGCGACCGGCATCGGCCAGCCGAACCCCCAGCCGGATGCAGGAAAGCACGTCGTGCAGCGGTCGGTCCCCGGCACTTGCATAGAGCGGATCGTTGGTGGCGACGAGCGGTACCCCGCATTGGCTGGCCAGCGCCGCAAGTGCGGCAAGGTGTCGACGATCCCGCCCTTGATGGCGCGGGGCCGCTCCAAGCCACACCCTGCCGGGCGCGGCACAGGCCAGCATTGCCAGAAAATCCTTCTGCGCCGGGTCGGCAAAGCCGATCAGCAGCAAACCTTCCAGATGCGCCAGAAGATCGGCCTGCATCAGGATGCAATTGCCCTTTTCCGCACGCAGATTGCCAACAGTGAGCAGCCGCGTGAGCCGCCCCCAGCCGTGCCGGTCCGCCGGGTAGGCCAGGATGTCGGGCGTGCCGTCGGAAAAAACCAGCCGGGCACCCGCTGCCAGCCTGAAACCGGGCGCATCCGCATCCCGAAGCGCCACATATGCCCGCACCACGCCCGCCACGCTGTTGCGATCGGCAATGCCGATGCCTGCCATGCCAAGCGCGATCGCGCGCGTCACCATCTCGCCTGGATGCGATGCGCCGCGCAGGAAGCTGTAGCTGGTGGCAGCACCGAGCTCGGCGAATCCGCTCATGCAAACAGCCCGTGCAGATACCAGTCCGGCAGCGCCTTCTCGCCACCATAGAGGCCATGGCGAAAAATCCAGAAGCGGCCGCCCTCGCTGTCTTCCACGCGAAAATAGTCCCGCGTCAGCCCGCCTTCCAGGGTGCCGTTGCGCCGCCGCCACCACAGCGGCGCAATGCGCTCCGGCCCTTCGGCGCGGGCGATCTGGTGCGTCCGCCGCCGCCAGCTGAAGCGCCAGGGCGGGCCATCGGGCACCTCCGCCAGCACGGTTATGCGCTGCGGCGGGAAGAACAGCTGCACTGGCCTGAGCGGCGGCTCGCCCGGCGGTGCGGTCGGCCACTGGCCTGTCGCCGCGCCGTGCATGGCCGGAGCGGAAGACTGCGCCAGCTCCGGCACATGGCTGTCCTGGAATTGCAGCCGCCGTATCCGCTCGATTCCGTTTCGCGCGCCCAGCCGATCGATCAATTCGGCAAGCTGCACGTCGGCTTGCGGGCCGCCTTCCAACCGCAGCTGTTTGCTGGCCAGCGGCTCGGTAACCGCTGCGATGAGCCGCAGCCTGTCGAAGCCGAAGCCAGGATCGAGCGGATCGGCAAGTGCCTCCAGCGCCTCTCCGAACAGCCGCATCATCAGCGCCGGGTCGCGGCATGGCTGGCTGGTGTCGATCGCCAGCTCGGCCACATGCCCGTCGCTGCGAAAGAAGGCGGCCGCAAATCGCCGCCCGCCGAGCCCGCGCCGCAGCAGCTTGCCACAGAGTATGCCGCACAGTCCCAGCAGCACGACGAGCATGGTATCTGTCCGCGACACCGGCTCGGCAAAGCGCTGCTCCACCCGGAGCAGCGGCTTGAACCTGATTGGCGACAGCGGGCTTTCCGCCTCTCCCAGCATCCGCCGCACCGCCAGTGTCGCCTCTGCGCCAAAGCGCGCCGCCAGATTTGCCATCGGCCGGGCGGCGATATCCCCCACCCTGTGCAGGCCGGCGCGGCGCAGCGCTGCCTCGCTGGCAGGCGGCAGGCGCAGCGCCGCCACCGGCAGACCGCGAACGGCCAGATCCTCATCATCTGCCGGCCGTCCGAGGAACCGCGCCAGCGCCAGCGCTGCATCCGGATGGCTGGCAAAAGCGTGCTCTGCCTTCATTCCGCGCCGTTGCAGATGTTTTGTGAGAGTGGCGGCAAGGCCGGCCTCGCCGCCGGACAGATGCGCCGCGCCGGCAATTTCCAGCAGGATCGCATCCGGCGGATCGATGGCCACTGTTGGCGTGTAACGCACACAGCCTGCCGCCAGGCGCTTCAGCCAGTGCGCGTCGGCCTGCGGATCGGCATCGTGCACAAGAAGATCGGGCAGCCGCGCGCGGGCGTCGGCCAGGGCAAGGCCGGGCGCAAGGCCAAGCTCCGCCGCGCGCGCATCCACAGCCGCCAGCACAATGGCATTGCCAGCCCTTGCCACCAGCACCAGCGGCGCGTCAGGCGTTTGCTGCCAGGCGTCGGGCCGGAAAAGGCGCAGCCGCTCGGACGGCAGCCGGGGGAAGCACAGCGCCAGATAGCGGCGCGGATGTGCCGGCGTGGAAACCTCGTTCATCGCGTCTCCATTCGATCATCCAGCTCTGTCCGGATGGTCCGGCCTTGCGCCGCAGCAGCTCCAGCCCGAGCACGGGGTGTCCGGGCGCCCGTGCGGGCAGGGCGGCAGATGGTGCAGAGGTGATCTGCCAGCGGGTGTCCGCAGCGCTCGGCATCGGCTCGGCCGACAGTCGCAGGAGCAGGATGGCAACGCCGGCTTGCGCTGCGGCGCTTGCCAGGCGACGGGTTGCCGTCAGGTCGAGGGTACGCGGATTGCCCCAGCATTCCACCACCAGCACCGAAAGCGCAGAGCAGCGCGAGGCATCGGCGGCTGCCCTTAGCAGCGCCAGATCATCGGCCAACACGCCAATCAGCAGCGCATCGGGATCGAGCCCCAGATCGGCAAGCCCGGGCGCATAGAGCGCGCCGGATCGGCGCTCGGCGCGCTCGGTGCGCAGCCACAGCAGCGGCCTGGCCGGCAGCAGGGCGCGCACGGCCAGCATGGCGGCAAAGCCCGTGGCAGCAGCAGCGTGGGCTGCATCCGCGGCGACTATCTCGTGCATCGCGCCGCGCGCCAGCAAGCCGGGCAGGTGCGCCATCTCGCCGAAGCCGAAGCCGGGCACCGGCGAATCCTTTCCACGCCCGTCAATCCGGGCGATGCGCCGTCGCAGAGCATCCAGTGTGTTGGCCGAATCGTGCATCAAATGTTCCTGTTATGTTCTCGTATACGGAGAACAACAGGCGCACTGTCAAGCGCGTTGGTGTATCGGTTCGGCCATCAGCTCGATCAGCACGCCGCCCATGTCTTTCGGGTGGACGAAGATCACCGGCACGCCGTGTGCGCCGATGCGCGGCATACCGCCGCGCAGCACGGTGGCACCTTTGGCCACCAAAGCATCACGCGCAGCGATGATATCGGGCACTTCGAAGCAGATGTGGTGCTGCCCGCCCTTTGGATTCTTCGCCAGGAAAGCATGCACCGGGCTATCGTCTCCCAGTGGTTCAATCAGCTCGATCTGGCTGTTCGGAAGGTTGACGAAGCACACCCGCACGCCCTGCTCGGGCAGATCGAACGGCGTGTCGATGGCCGTGGCCCCAAGCATGTCGCGATAGAGCGCAAGGCTTGCATCGATGCTGGGCGTGGCGACGCCGACATGGTTCAATCTGCCGATCATTGCGCAGGCCTCTCAGAACGGAACGTCATCGTCCATGTCGTCATCGAACGGCGCCGGCTTGCTGGCGGCCATGCCACCGCCGGCCGGTGCAGCGGATGGCCCACGCGAATAGCCGCTGCTGCCGCCATCTTCCTTGCGGCCGTCCAGCATGGTCAATTGCCCGCGCATGCCGACCGAAATCTCGGTGGTGTAGCGGTCGTTGCCGTCGCGATCCTGCCATTTGCGCGTCTGCAGCTGGCCTTCCACATACACCTTGCTGCCCTTGCGCAGATAGTTTTCAGCCACCTTCACCAGCCCGTCGGAATTCAGCACGACCGTGTGCCATTCGGTCTTTTCCTTGCGCTCGCCCGATGTCTTGTCGGTCCAGCTTTCGCTGGTGGCGATCCTCAGGTTGGCAATCTTGCCGCCGTTCTGGAAGCTCTTCACTTCCGGGTCGGCGCCCAGATTGCCGACGATGATAACCTTGTTGACGCTGCCTGCCATGTGCCTGCTCTCTCTTGTGTGTGCGGCATCGATAGGCCAGTCTTGGGCAGGCTAGCAAGCGGGCTTGCGCGCATCATGGAAAGGCAGTTCGAGGCGGCGGGTGCTCTGGCGACAGCGGCTGCAACCTGCGCCAGCATCGAGCCCCGAGTTCCGCGCGCGGCCCTGGGCAAGGCCAATCATGCCTGAATTGCGGCGCCATCATTGCCGGCGGCTTCTGCTGCCCCTGTCTTTGCCCTGGATGATGCTTCTGTTCGCCTGGAAGCGCGATGTTCGCACTTACGATCATGTGGTTGGCGATCGCCACGTTGATCGCATATTTTTGATCGCATATTTTTCGCTGATCGTGGTGCTTGAAAGTGGTGGATTGGGACCGAGCGCTGCAGCGCCTCTGTGCATCAGAAACCTTTCGGCGCGGGTGAGACGGTGCTGAAGCCCTGCGCGCTGACCTGCTGCACTTCGAGACCGCGCTCGGCGATGTTGCCCTTGAAGCGGAATATGCCGTCGATGCCGACAAAGCCCTGCGGATCATCCAGCAGGCGGGCCGGAAAAGGGCCGCCATAGGCCCAGCCGGAATCGACGCCGCTCGCGGCCAGCAGCATCGCGTCGTAAGACAAGCTGGAGAGCCTCGAGGGCGTTCCGCCGAAGCGGGCGCGGTAGCGGCTGGCCATTGCCTGGAAGGGCTGATCGGGAACGGCCGCGAACACCGCACCGCGCAGGCCCGGTGCATCCTTCAGCCCCGGTTCGGTCTTCCACAATTCCGTGCCCATCATCAAGAAGCTGCCGTTGGGGGCACCGAACCGCGCAAGCTGCGGTGCAAAGGCGCCGGCGATGGTGCCCGAATCCGCGACCAGCAGCGCTTCGAAAGCCACCGGAGGCAGCGTCTCCGATGCCGGTGCCACGGTGCCATCGGGGCGGCGGGCGGCGGTTCCGGCCTTTTTCAGCCGCGCATCATAATCGGTCACGCCGCGCGCTGCTGCCGGCAATGCGGCCCGGTCGCGGGCGAAATTTGTCAACGCAACCACCTGTCCGGCATTGGCGGACACTGCGCGGGTAAAGGCAACCGCCGCGCGCTGGCCGTAGATGCCATTGGGAATGAGGCCGGCAAAACGCTTCATGCCGCGGCCACTGGCAAATTCCACCACCCGCGCAACCGACTGCGCCGGCTGAAAACCGAGCACATAAACGCCCGATCCGGCGACTGCGGTGTCGTTGGAAAAGCTGAGCATCGTGATGGAGCGCGGGGCGGCAACCGCGCGGGCGGCTGCCACATCGGCGGCCAGCAACGGGCCCAGGATGAGCTGTGCGCCCTCGGCGATCGCCCGATTGGCAGCGCCGCCGGCACCGAGCGCGGCGGTATCGTAGCTGGTCAGCCGGATGCCCGTACGCTTCGTTTCGGCAAGCGCCAGCGAAGCGGCATTCGCCAGGCTGATACCGACGGGCGAATTCGGGCCGGTAAGCGGCACCAGAATTGCAATGCGGTGCACTTCGCCCGGCTTTGGCGGCACCGGCTTCGGGACCTCGACGGGCGGCGGCGGCGGCGGCGGTGCCAGAACCGGCGACTTCTGCTTGGGCGCACAGGCCGCCACAGCCAGCATTCCGGTTGCCAGCAGCAGGGCCGCGCCGCGCTGCGCCCAGGCTTGCGCGCCCGCCTGATATGCCGCCATAATCACTCCCATGCCCGATCGTGAAGAACCCGCGGCCAGCGCCGTAGTTCCGCTGCAGCCGATGCCGCTGTCTGCCGGGCTCTACATCGTCGCAGGGCCGATCGGCAACCTTGGTGACCTGACTGCCCGCGCGGCAGACACGCTTCGTCGTGCCGACCTCATCGCCTGCGAAGACACGCGGGTGACGGCCAAGCTGTTGCGTGCTGCCGGCAGCACGCGGCCGATGCAGAGCTATCATCAGCACAGCCCGCATGCGGCAACCGAGGCGCTGCTGGATCGCATGGCCGCTGAATCGATTGCCCTGGTATCGGACGCCGGCACTCCGCTGGTTTCGGATCCGGGATTCGAGCTGGTGCGCGCTGCGCGCTTGCGAGGGCTGCCGGTCACCACTGCGCCCGGCCCGAGTGCCGCGATTGCCGCGCTCAGCGTCAGCGGGCTGCCATCCGACCGGTTCCTGTTCGCCGGCTTTCTGCCGCCGAAGGATCATGCCCGCCGACTGGCGATTTCCGCTCTGGCAACGGTGCAGGCAACCTTGATTTTCTACGAAACGGGTCCGCGCCTGGCAGCAAGCCTTGCCGCGCTCGACGCGCTGTTGCCGGGCCGCAACGGGTGCGTCGCGCGCGAATTGACCAAGCTGCATGAAGAGGTGGTGTGCGCGCCGGTTGCCGAACTTGCGTTGCGCTATGCCTGCGGCGAGCCGAAAGGCGAGATTGTCCTGCTCGTTGGTCCACCTGCCGAACAGGAAGCGGAATCGGCGGCAACGATCGATGCCGCCTTGCTTGCGGCCCTTGCAACAATGCCGGTGGGCAAGGCCGCCGCCAGCGTGTCGCAGGCGCTGGGGATTGCGCGCGGCGACGCATACAGCCGGGCGCTGGCGCTGAAGGCAGGTGGATGAACCGCCGCCGTCAGGCCGACGCAAGCGGGCGCCGGGCGGAATGGCTGGCGTCCTGGTATCTCCGCCTTGCCGGCTGGCGCATCGTCGCACGTCGGCGGCAACTGCCGATGATCGAGATCGATATCGTGGCGCTCAAAGGCCCGGTACTGGCGCTGGTGGAAGTGAAATATCGGCCGACGATGGAGCAGGCGCTGGCAGCGCTGACACCGGCTGCTGCGATGCGGTTGCGCGGGGCGGCCGTGCAGCTGGCGGCGGAGCGAACGGCGCGCGGGAAAAGCTGTGCTGCCAGGGTTGATTTGATTGCGCTGGCGCCAGGCCGTTTCCCGCGTCATATTCAAGGCGTCGCATGAGGTGCACCCATGTGCGACCGGTTCCGGGTCCGGCCCGGCTTTGGTTTGGGAAAGGAGCCTGCCGCCATCGATCCGCTTTCAGCCATTGGCCTTGTCGATGACGAAGACATTGTGCTGGACCGTGCCGCATTGCTTCTGGCAGCGACGGACCGGCAGGAAGCCAGTGCGGAGCTGGGTGCGGCAACCGGCTATCTCGAGGCGCTGCTGGTCAGGTTGAAGGCAGCGGCGCGGCAGCACGCTGGCGACACTCCGGCTGCACATGCGGACGCGCTGGTGGCGCTGCTAGCTGATTCGGAAGGCTTCAGCGGCGACGAAGATGATTATGATGCGCCGGAAAATTCCGACCTGCTTGCAGTCCTCCGTCGGCGGCGCGGCATTCCGATCAGCCTGTCGATCCTTTATGTGTCGCTGGCTCGGGCGATGGGCTGGCGCGCCGATATACTGGGGCTGCCGGGGCATGTTCTGGTCGCCATTGGCAGCCGCGCAGGCCATGTTCTGGTCGATCCGTTCGCCGATGGGCGGCCGGTCGATGCACGCGGCGTGAAAGCCATCGTGGTGCGCGCGCTGGGCCGCCAGACGACCGTGACCGCCGCGCATGTGGAGCCGCTCGGCAATCGTGCGATCCTGGTGCGCCTGCTGATGAACCAGGCCAGCCGCGCGCGCCGCAGCGGAGACGCGCCCCGCGCACTCACGCTGTATCGGCGGATGACGCTGGTGGCGCCCGATCGTTCCAGCCTGTGGTGGGAGCGCGCCCGGCTTGAGCGACTGGCCGGAGATATAGACGCAGCGCGGCGATCACTGGCGGCAATGCGGGAAACCACGCACGATCCAATCGTTGCGGGGCGTATCCGGGCGGCTGTTGAGGCGCTCGCGCGGTAGGAGAAACGATGATGGGGCCACTTGCGGGGATCAGGGTGCTGGATCTGAGCCAGATCGTATCGGGACCGATGGCCGGTGCCTGGCTGTCCGATCAGGGGGCCGACGTGCTGAAGCTGGAGGCGCCGGCGGGCGATCCGGTGCGCAGCGTGGGGGTGCGCAAGGGCAACATGTCGGCAATCTTCGTCAGCGTGAACCGCGGCAAGCGTGGCATCGTGCTGGATCTGAAGGATCCCGCCACACGCGCGGATTTCGAAGCGTTGCTGCGCTGGGCCGATGTGCTCATCGAGAATTTTCGCCCCGGGGCGCTGGCAAGGCTCGGTTTCTCGTGGGAGCGTTGCGCCGAAATCAATCCGCGCCTCATCTATTGTGCGATCACCGGCTTTGGCCCGGATGGCCCCTATGCCAATATCCGCGCCTATGATCCCGTGGTGCAGGCGGCATCCGGAGTTGCCGCGACGCAGGCGGATGCGCAGGGGCAGCCGAGCCTGGTGCAATCGCTGGTGTGTGACAAGGTAACCGCGCTGACGGCCGCGCAGGGCATCACCGCAGCGCTGTTTGCGCGCGAACGGTCCGGGACAGGGCAGCGGGTCGAAATCGCGATGCTGGATGCAGCGCTTGCTTTCAATTGGCCGGAGGGCATGTACAACCATGCCTTCGTGGAGCCGGCCGCGCCGTTCCCCGACTATGGAACGTTGACCAGATTGTGGCCGGCGCTGGACGGTCAGGTCAGCATGGCTGCCATTCAGGACAGCGAATTTCAGGCCATGCGCGATGCGCTTGGAAATCCCGAAAGCCTTGCCGATCCGAGATATGACAGCATGGCGGGCCGCTTTGCACACCTTGCCGCGCTGCTGCCGGCGATGGGCGCCGAAGTGGCGATCCGCACGCGCGGCGAGCTCATGGACGGCTTCAAGGCAACCGGCGCGGTCGGCTGCACCGTGAACAGCCGGGAAGAGGTGCTGACCGATCCGCAGGTGCTGCACAACGGCAGCATCGTGACTGTCGACCAGGGCAGCCTCGGGCATGTGCGGGTGGCGCGGCACCCGGTGCGATTTTCCGCAACGCCCGCCAATGATGCGCCCGGGCCGGCGCCGGCGCTGGAGGGATAATCAGCCTTAAGGGAAGGCGGGGCGATTGCACGGCAATGCAGCCGCCCCCATATTGCTCTTCACCATGGAGACACTGCCGCACATGACCCTACCCGTCCTCCCGCTTCGGGACATCGTTGTATTTCCGCAGATGATCGTGCCGCTTTTCGTTGGCCGCGACAAATCGGTGCGGGCGCTGGAAGCCGTGATGCAGACGGACAAGGCGATTTTCCTGCTCAGCCAGAAAGACCCGGCCGACGAAGACCCGGCGCGGGGCGAATTGTACGAAGTGGGCACGCTGGCGACTGTTCTGCAGTTGCTGAAGCTGCCCGACGGCACTGTGAAGGTGCTGGTGGAAGGCCAGCAGCGCGCCCGGCTGGTGAGCCTGGACGAAAGCGGCGACCATCTGGTTGCGGAAATCGAGGCGCTGTCCGACGTGGAACCGGCTGGCCCGGATGCCGAAGCGCTGATGCGCACCGCGGTGAAACAGTTTGAATCCTATGTGAAATCGGCCAAGCGCACGGCACCGGAAGTGGCCCTGCAGATCGGCCAGATCGAGGAGCCGGGGCGCTTTGCCGATTCGGTTGCTGCCAATCTCAATCTGAAGATTTCTGACAAGCAGGCACTGCTGGACGAAGTGCTGGTGACCAAGCGGCTGGAAATGGTTTTTGCCTTCATGGAAGGCGAAATGGGCCTGATGCAGGTGGAGAAGAAGATCAAGACGCGCGTCAAGCGGCAGATGGAGAAGACGCAGCGCGAATACTATCTGAACGAGCAGCTGAAGGCGATTCAGCGCGAGCTTGGCGATGCCGAGGACGGCGGCGACGAGGCGGCCGAATATGAAATCCGCATCCGCAAGACCAAATTGTCCAAGGAAGCGCGCGACAAGGCCTATGCCGAAGTCAAGAAGCTGCGCACGATGTCGCCGATGTCGGCAGAAGCGACCGTCGTGCGCAACTGGCTCGATGTGCTGCTGGGCCTGCCGTGGGGCAAATCGTCCAAGGTGAAGAAGGATATCGTCGCCGCGCAGAAGGTTCTGGACGATGACCATTTCGGCCTCGAGAAGGTCAAGGACCGGATCATCGAATATCTTGCCGTGCAGGCGCGGACGAACAAGCTGAAAGGGCCCATCCTCTGCCTCGTCGGACCGCCGGGGGTTGGCAAAACGTCGCTCGGTCGCTCGATCGCCAAGGCGACGGGGCGCGAATTCATCCGCCAGTCGCTGGGTGGCGTGCGCGACGAGGCCGAGATACGCGGTCACCGGCGCACCTACATCGGCTCGCTGCCGGGCAAGGTCATTCAGAATTTGAAGAAGGCTGGCACCAACAATCCGCTGTTCCTGCTCGACGAAATCGACAAGCTCGGGCAGGATTTTCGCGGCGACCCGTCGTCGGCATTGCTGGAAGTGCTCGATCCAGAACAGAACAGCAAGTTCAATGACCATTACCTGGAAGTCGATTTCGACCTTTCAAATGTAATGTTCGTGACGACGGCCAACAGCTACAATATGCCGCAGCCGTTGCTGGACCGCATGGAGATCATCACTCTTTCGGGCTATACCGAAGATGAGAAGGTCGAGATTGCCAAACGTCACCTGCTGCCGAAGCAATATGAAGCGCACGGGCTGAAGCCTGAGGAATTCTCGGTAACCGAAGATGCGATGCGGGACCTGATCCGCTATTATACGCGGGAGGCGGGTGTTCGGACGCTGGAACGCGAGCTGGCCAAGCTGGCGCGCAAATCATTGCGGCAAATTCTCGAGAAGAAGGCGGAATCGGTCATAGTTTCGGCGGAAAACCTTGGTGAATTCGCCGGCACCCGCAAGCACCGCTTCGGCATCAGCGAAACCGAAGACCAGGTCGGCGCAGTCACCGGCCTTGCCTGGACATCGGTCGGCGGCGATCTGTTGACGATCGAAAGTGTGACCGTGCCCGGCAAGGGTGCCATCAGCACGACCGGCAAGCTTGGCGATGTGATGACCGAATCGATCAAGGCAGCGCTCAGTTTCGTGAAAGCGCGTTCCACACTCTATGGCATCAATCCGGAGGTATTCGCAAAAAAGGACATCCACGTCCATGTGCCCGAAGGCGCAACCCCCAAAGACGGCCCGTCGGCCGGCATCGCCATGGTGACCTCCATAGTCTCGACGCTGACGGGAATTCCGGTGCGTCGGGAAGTGGCAATGACCGGCGAGGTGACGTTGCGCGGTCGCGTGCTGCCGATCGGCGGGTTGAAGGAAAAGCTGCTTGCGGCGTTACGTGGCGGAATTACCACAGTGCTCATTCCAGCCGAGAACGAAAAGGATCTTGCCGATATTCCGGCCAATGTGAAGGAAGGGTTGACCATCATCCC
>JBBRKH010000028.1:0-12186 GCA_038217965.1 Sphingomonadales bacterium
GCCAAGAAAAAATCGGCACCGGCGCAAAGCCGGGCGCAGACGACATGGGCCGTTGGCTGGCCGGCGTGGCGCGCCGGCGTGCTCCCGATCTTGCGCCCAGTGCGATTCTGGACATGGGTTGCGGCACCGGCGAGCAGACGCTGGCCTACCGGCGCGAATGGCCCGGGGCGAGGGTTGTCGGCATCGATTGTGCCCGCCCGTTCGTGCGACTGGCGCATGCACTGGCGGAAGACCAAGGCCTGGCGCTGGATTTCCACGAGGGCGATGCAGCCGCTACCGGATTTGCCGAAGAGAGCTTCGATCTTGTTTTCTCCATCATCCTGTTCCACGAAACCAGCGCCGCACAGGTGCGCGCCATCCTGCGCGAAAGCTGGCGGTTGATCCGGCCCGGCGGGCTGGTGCTGCACCTGGATGTGCCATATCAGCCGCATCGCATGCCGCTTGCCAGGCAGGTGACCAACCACTGGCAGGTGCGCCACAACGGCGAGCCGTTCTGGACGGGCTTTGTCGAACTGGACATGGCGGCAGAGTTGCAGGCAGCGGGCTTTTCGGCACCCTTTGCGGACTATGAGCCGTTCGGCGTTGCGCCCTATTTCGTGTTCGGCGGCCGCAAACCGGCATGAGGCCAGGCCCGAAACCCGGCGCGCAGGACACGCGCTTTTTCGACGATGCGTGGCAGGACGACCTGCTGCGCGCGCTCGCAACGCTCGCCATGGAGCTTTCGGTCACTCGCGACCGGCTGGCCGCGCTCGAGCGCGTGCTGCAGACGGGCGAGGCCGTCGAGGCCCTGCCCCCCGACCCTGCCGCAGACGCCGTCCAGGCCCGGGCGCGCCTGAAACTCATCGAGGACGTATTCGGCCCGCTGATGGATCGGCTTGCCAAAAGCTGAGCGCTTGCCCCGCCCCGCCCCGCCCCGCTAGGATTGCTCGCCGTGCAGCTTCTTCTGTCCCTGATCGCGATCATCGCATTGGCCGGCTTTGCATGGGCTCTGGGGTTTCGCTCGACGCCGGTGCTCGATGATGCCCGGGCGCTGGCCGAAGCAGAAGGCGTTCTTCCAGGGTTCCGGGCAACCGGAGTGGCGCTTGCCGACAATGGCCGCGGAGCGCTGCTGCAAGGTGCCGACGGCACGCTCGCGGTGGTCTGGCCGCTTGCCGATGGCTGGATCGCGCGGCGGCTGGATGCCGACAAACGGCTGGTGGCCAACCACAACCAGATCCGCATCCTGCTGGGCGAACCCATGCGGAAATCCATCGAACTGGAATTGGCGGGCCCGCTTCCGGCCTGGCTGGCGGGGCGCGTTTCGTGAAACTGCCTGATCCGGTCGTCTATGCCATCCCGCTGTTCGTGCTGGCGATCGTCATTGAAATGCTGCTGGTTCGCCGCCGCAAGACAGGCCGCTACGATTGGCGCGATGCGGCTGCGTCGCTCACGCTTGGGCTCGGCAGCACGGTCGCCGGCCTGCTATCTGGCGGCGCGATCATCGCGATCATGCTCTGGGCGTCCCGCTTTGCCGTTCTCGAAATTCCCTTTGCCTGGTGGGCTTTCATGCTGTGTTTCGTGTTGGATGATCTGGCCTATTATGTCTTTCACCGCTCCGCGCACCGGATCCGCTGGTTCTGGGCCAGCCATGTGATTCACCACAGTTCGCAGCACTATAATCTGAGCACCGCGCTGCGGCAGACCTGGACCGGCTTCTT
Source organism: Sphingomonadales bacterium (assembly GCA_038217965.1). Lineage (GTDB taxonomy): Bacteria > Pseudomonadota > Alphaproteobacteria > Sphingomonadales > Sphingomonadaceae > Sandaracinobacteroides. The sequence goes on from JBBRKH010000028.1 coordinate 1,698, forward strand.
CAGCGCCTCCTTCATCTTTCGCCTGCCGCTGATCCTGCTCGGATTTCCGGTCGAAATGCTGTTATTCGTCGCCGGCCTGAACCTCATCTACCAGTTCTGGATTCACACCGAGCAGGTGGACCGCATGCCGCGCTGGTTCGAGGGGGTCATGAACACGCCGTCGCACCACCGGGTGCACCATGCCATCAACCCGCGCTATCTGGACCGCAACTATGCCGGCGTCTTCATCATCTGGGACCGGATGTTCGGCACTTTCGAGCCGGAACTCGGGGCGGAGAGGCCGCGTTACGGCATCGTGAAGAATCTCCCGGTGCTCAATCCGTTGTGGGCGGCGTTTCATGAATGGGTGGCAATCGCGCGCGATCTGGGCGGCGCGCAATCGCTGCGCGACGTGGCAGGCTATGCGCTCGGGCCGCCGGGCTGGCGGCCGGACGGCGGGCAGGAAACCGCAGACGCCATTCGCGCCCGCTGGAGCGCCGAACATGCGGAGTTGAAGACATGACGCCGGCACGCCGGTTTCTCTGGGCAATTGCCATCATCATCAGCCTGATCCTGCTGATCGCACTGCTCTGGCGGCTGGCCGGCGACCGCATGATCCAGTTTGCCATGACGCCCGGAATTTCGTTTGCCGACAGCGAGCAGGCACCGCCGCCCGATTATGCGCAGATGGCGAGCTGGCTTTCACGGCCGGGGCTGCCGGATGATCCTGCACGGTGGGCACCAGCGGGCTACAAGCCGGCCCCGCGGCCGGCCACGGCGGTCTTTTTCGTCAGCCCGACCGCATTTCTGCAGCGTGGCCGCTGGAACGCGCCGATGGACGATCCCGAAACCAATGCCCGGCTGGCAAAGTTCGCGCGGCTGCAGGCCAGCGCCTTCAACGGGGTTGCCGAAATCTGGATTCCGCGCACCCGCCAGGCGACTTTCGGCAGCTTCCTGACCGACAGCCCGGATGCCGACAAGGCGCTGGCGCTGGCCTATGCTGACACCGAGCGGGCGTTCGATGCGTTTCTGGCGTCCGTTCCAGCCGACACGCCGATCGTTCTCGCCGGGCACAGCCAGGGCGCCCGCCATATCCTGCATCTGCTGCGCGCCCGGGGCGGGACCATCAAGGACAGGCTGGTGGCCGTTTACGCCGTCGGCTGGCCGGTGGCGCTGCCGGCCGACACCGATGCGCTCGGCATGGCTGGTTGCACGGCTGCCGGACAGGCCGGATGCATCCTGAGCTGGCAGAGCTGGGCGTCCGACGGTGACCTCACAGACGCGCGCGCTGCGCTTGCACTGGTCAGATCCCTGTCTGGCAAGCCGATCGGCACCGCTGCCATGCTCTGCTCCAATCCGCTGACCGGCGCCGGCGGGGCCGCACAGCCGCAGGCCAACGCCGGCGCGCTGTTCGGCGAGGCGCTGCAGGCAAAGCGCGTAGGCGCCGCCTGCGATGCCTCGGGCCTTCTGCTGATAGACCCGGCGCCGTCGGATATCGGCCCCTATGTGATGCCCGGTGGCAACTATCACGTGTATGACTACGGGCTGTTCTGGGCCAACATCCGGGCCGATGTGGAGGCGCGGCTTTCCGCCTATGGGGCCGCGAGACAGGCAGCGGGTGCTGCGGATTGACGCTGCTGACGACGGATGCGGACGCGTTTGCCGCCGCCCTTCCGGCGCTCGGTCGTCTGCTGGGCCTGGACATCGGAACCCGGACGACGGGGCTGGCAACCTCCAGCGCCGACTGGCGCTTTGCCGGCCCGCGCGATCCGCTGCAGCGTGGCAAGCCAGCTGCAGATCTTGTCTGGCTGGCGGAATTCGCGACGCGCGAGGCTGTGGTCGGCCTCGTCGTCGGACTGCCGCTCAACATGGACGGCAGCGACAGCCAGCGCACCCAGTCGGTGCGGGCGCAGGCGCGCAATTTGCGCGCGCTCGGCCTCCCTGTTCTGCTGTGGGATGAACGCTGGAGCACGGCCGCCGTGGAACGCGCCATGATCGAGGCCGATGTGAGCCGGGCGAAGCGGGCGCAGAAGGTTGACAGCCTGGCGGCCGCGCACATCCTCGAAGGCGCGCTTGCCCGGCTTGCCCGCAGCCCCGGTGCCGCCTAGAAGGCGGGCATGGCCGTGACCATCCCAGCCGGCGCAAATCCCTACCCCCACCCGCATCTGCTCGCCATCGAAGGCATGAAGCCGTGGGAGATAGCGGCGCTGCTGGACGAGGCGGAGCAGTGGGTGGAGCCGGGGCGGCGGGCGCGCAAGCTGGACGACCGGCTGAGCGGGCTGACCCAGATCAATGCCTTTTTCGAAGCCTCCACGCGCACGCTGCTGTCGTTCGAGATCGCCGGCAAGCGCATGGGCGCCGATGTCGTGAACCTGAGCGCCGGGGTCAGCTCGCTGAAAAAGGGCGAGACGCTGCTGGACACCGCGCTGACGCTGAACGCCATGCGGCCCGACGTGCTGGTCATCCGCCACGAAAGCTCGGGTGCGGTTGCGCTGATCGCATCGAAGGTGGATTGCCCGGTTCTGAACGCCGGCGACGGGCGGCACGAGCACCCGACGCAGGCGCTGCTGGATGCCCTGACGATTCGCCGCCGCAAAGGCGGGCTGGCCGGGCTGAGGGTGGCGATCTGCGGCGATATCCTGCACAGCCGCGTCGCGCGCTCCAATTTTCACCTGCTGGCTGCCATGGGGGCAGAGGTGCGCGCGGTGGCGCCGCCCACGCTGATGCCGCCGCATATCGCGGCGCTGGGCGCGCTGCCCTTCACCGATATGGCCGCCGGTATCGAGGGCGCCGACGTGGTGATGATGCTCCGCCTGCAGCTGGAGCGGATGGACGGCGCCTATGTGCCCTCCACCCGGGAATATTTCCGCACCTTCGGGCTGACGCAAGAGCGCCTGCAGGCGGCGAAGCCCGATGTGCTGGTGATGCACCCCGGCCCGATGAACCGGGGCGTGGAGATTGACACTGAAGTTGCCGACGACATCCAGCGCTCCGCAATCACCGAGCAGGTGGAGATGGGCGTGGCGGTGCGCATGGCCTGCCTCGATGTGCTGACCCGCCGGCGGAGGGGGGCATGACCACCATTCTGTTCCGCAATGTCCGACTGATCGATCCGGCCGCCGGTGTCGATCGGCCGGGCGATCTGCTGGTGGCGGATCGCCACATTGTCGCCTGCGGGGATGCGCTTGCGCCGCCGGACGGGACAGACATCATCGATGGCCGGGGGCGGGTGCTGGCGCCCGGCCTCGTCGATGCCGGTGTGTTCCGGGCAGACATCGAGGCCTGCATCGCCGGCGGGATCACGACCATCGTGCTGATGCCGGACCAGTCGCCGCCGCTCGACGATCCCGCGCTGATCGAGCGCGCCGAACGGCTGGGCAAGCCGCGCCTGTGGGTGCGGCCGCTGGCGGCGGCAACGCGGGGCCTGCGGGGCCGCGAGCTGGCGGAGTTGGGCCTGATGCAGGAAGCCGGTGCGGTTGCTGTGGCCACCGGGCGGGCGGCGATTGCCGATTCCGGCGTGATGCTCAGGATGCTGCGTTATGCGGCCGGGCTCGGGCTGGTGGTGGTGAGCCATGCCGAGGATCCGGGGCTGGTTGTCGGCGCGGTGGCGACCGAAGGGGAATATGCGACGCGGCTGGGGCTTGCGGCGGCATCGGCAGCGGCGGAAGCCATCCAGATTGCCCGCGACCTGAGGCTGGCGCGCGAAGCCGGTGCGCGGCTGCACTTCGCTGCCGTGACAACCGCCGAGGGCGTGGCGCTGGTCCGCGCGGCCAGGGCGGCCGGGCAGGATGTGACCGCTGCGACCACGCCAGAGGCCTTTCTGCTGAACGAAACCGCGCTCGCCGGCTATCGCAGCTTTGCCCGGCTTTCGCCGCCGTTGCGGCTGGAGGCTGACCGGCTGGCGGTGCGCAAGGGGCTTGCCGATGGCAGCATAGAAATGATCGGCAGCCGCCATGATCCGCGCACGGTGGAAGACAAGCGGCAGCCTTTTTCCGATGCGGCGCCCGGCGCTGCCGGTGCTGCCATCCTGCTGCCGCTGTCGCTTTCACTTGTGCATGACGGCGTGATCTCGCTGCTGCGGCTGCTGCAGCTGGTGTCTTCCCAACCGGCAAGCCGCTTCGATCTGCCCGTGGGCTCGCTGGCCGCGGGAGCTCCGGCGGACCTGGTGCTGCTTTCGCCGGATGCACCATGGCGCATTGCCGCCGAAACCCTGCCGGGGCTGGCCGGCAACACGCCGTTCGACGGCCTGCCAGTGCAAGGGCGGGTGGACATGCTGCTCAAGGGCGGCGAGCGGCTGTAGGCCACCACCATGCTCGAGCATTTTTCAAAAAAGACTGTTTGCGGTCATTCGGTTCGATAAATGCGACCAGCAAGGAGCAGACCGTTTTCACCCAAAGTGAAAACGGTCTAGAGGCGCAGGGATGCACCGTTTCCTTCCCGCCGTCCGCCTTTTCATTGCGCTGTTTTCGGCCCTTCCCGCTGCGGCATCTGTTTCCACCGGCGTGCAGAAATGGAATGCCCGCGACTGGTCGGGAGCGGTCGAGGAATGGGTTACGCCCGCCGCGCGGGGCGATGCCGATGCCCTTTTCAATCTGGGCCAAGCCTACAAGCTCGGGCGTGGCGTCGCGCCCGATCTTGCCGTGGCGCAGGATTATTATCGCCGCGCAGCGGCCAAAGGGCATGTGGGCGCAGCCGCCAATCTCGGCATCAGCCTGTATCAGGACGGCCGCAAGACCGAGGCGCTCGGCCATCTGCGAGAGGCTGCGGACAAGGGCGACAGCCGTGCCGCCTATGTGATCGGCGTGGCCACCTTCAACGGCGACGGTGCGCCGCGCAACCAGACGCTGGGATATGCCTACATGCTGCGGGCGCGGGAAGGCGGGCTGGCGCAGGCCGAGGCGCAGGCCGCGCGCATGGCAACGATATTGTCCGCTGCAGAACGCAGTCGCGGAGAAGCCGCGGCCGCCGCACTGGCGGCCGGCGAGCCGGTCCCTGTGGAGTTGACAAATCCGGGTGCGAGACCGCCGGCGCCGTTGGAGACGGCAAGTGCAGCGTCGGAAGACGAGGCGGAGGCCGAACCTGCCGCACGCCCTGCCTCACCTGCGCCAAGATCATCAGCGCCGCAGAGTGCGGCTCGAAATTCGCCAGCGCCAGCCGGTGCGACGGCAAGCTCGCCAGCGCCGACAGGCGCGTTAGCCAGGACAACCGCAGTGGCTGCAACAGGCAAGCCGCCGAAGCCGGATGCCAAGGCCGTAAAGGCCGGCGCTGCCAACAATGCCACGGCCGTAAAGGCCGGCGCTGCAAAAAATGCCACGGCCGTAAAGGCCGGCGCTGCCAAAGATGCCAAGGCCGCAAAGGCCGGCGCTGCCAAAGATGAAGCCGCTGCGAAGCAGGCCGGCGAGGCGGAAGGCTGGCGGGTGCAGCTTGGCGCCTTTGCCAACGAGGCAGCCGCCCGCACCGCCTGGGCCACGCTGGTGTCGCAATCGGCAACCATCCTGGAAGGCACCAGGCCGGTTTATTCGCCGAGGGGCCGGCTTGTTCGGCTGCAGCTGGGGCCGTATTCCAGCCGTGCCAGCGCGCGCGAACTGTGCGCAAAGCTCTCGGCAGCAGGCCGACCCTGCTTTGTGACCGAAGGATAAAAAAAAGCCGCTGCGCGTTTCCGCGCAGCGGCCAGGGTTCAGGGAGGGAATGCCGGCAATGCACGCAGTGCGCGATCGGACGACATTCATGCGGGAGGGCAAAAGGGGGATAAAGCCGACCCGCACTGCGGATTTGGTAGCAACAGCTGCAAATATCAAGACGCAAAGCGCGGCTGGCTGCCATGTTCTTCCGACAGGTGGTGAGCGCGGTGTCAGCCGGGGGTTCGGAAGATGCTTTCGGCAGTCGGCTCGCTGGTGTCCGGCTCACCATGCTCGGCCATGTGCGCGGCCGCTTCGCGCTCGCTGCGCAACTGCTCCAGCATGGCTGCGCGATCGATGCCGAGACGGCCATCTTCCACCGGTGCGACACCCGCCTTCTTGGCGGCTGCAGCGACCAGCGCATCCAGCTCGCGTTGCGAGCAGAGGCCGAGTGTGACCGGATCTTTCGGCGTGATGTTGGCGATGTTCCAGTGATCGCGGGCACGGATTGCCGAGATGGTTGTCTTGGTGGTGCCGATCAGCTTTGAAATCTGTGCATCGGTAATTTCCGGGTGATTGCGGATAATCCAGGAAATGCCGTCCGGCTTGTCCTGGCGCTTGGCCAGTGGCGTGTAGCGCGGGCCGCTGGTACGGCGCATCTGCAACGGACCGGTGGAAATCTTCAGCCGGTAAGCGGGATCGGCATGGCCGTTCTCGATCTCGCCCATGCTGAGTTCGCCGGCGCGAACAGGGTCACGCGGGGTGAGCTTGGTGGCGGCCGTTTCGTCGGCGATGGCTTGCACTTCCAGCACGTGGATCTGGCAAAACGCGGCAATCTGCGTGAAGGTCAGCGCGGTGGTATCAACGAGCCAGGTGGCGGTTGCGTGCGGCATCAGCGGCTGCGATTGCACTTGCTGGCGGGCAGCGGTCGCCTTTGACAGCGCCTTGGCGGCGGGCGATTTCGGCGAGGCGGGGATTGCCATCGGGCATGTCCTCATGTTCAGGATTGGTAGCAAAAAAGAATGGCCACCCCTTGCGGGATGGCCGTTCGCAGGAGCCAAGACTAGGCGCTGTGCCGGGCGATATCAAGCGCCATCGCGCGCAGCCGCCCGGCCTTGAATTCCCGCGCGACAGGTGCGACTGCTTCCACGGTATGACAAAGCTTGCGCACGGTGGGCCTTTTGCCTGGGCAGGGGCGCCATCGTCGCAGATTGGCGCATCGCCCGCTGCGGCTGATGCGCCCGCCGCTGCCGTGGCGACCCCCTCTCCACCGCGGCCCCGCTTCACGCTGAGCGTCGGTGTCACGGGGCACCGGGCAGACCGCATCACGCCGCCGCGCGCAATCGCCGTGGCGCAGAAGCTTGACACCGTCCTGCAGCAGGTGCGCGAGGCAGCACTTGCAATGCATGCGCAGGGTGAAAAATGGTTTCTGCCGGATGTGCCCGATCTTCGCCTCGTCTCGGCGCTTGCCGAAGGGGCTGACCGGCTGTGCGCGGAAGCGGCGCTCAAGGCGGAATTTGCGCTGGATGTGCCGCTGCCGTTCGATCGGGTGACCTATTGCACCGATTTCGTGGACGCCGCCTCGTGCGACGCGTTCAATGTGCTGCTGGACAAGGCCAGCACAGTGCTGGAGCTGCCCGGCGATCGCGCGGCCGCAGAAACAGCCTATTCGCTGGCCGGTGGCGCCATTCTGGCGGTTGCCGATGTGCTGATTGCGGTGTGGAACGGCGAGGCAGCCGCCGGGCGCGGCGGCACCGGCGATGTGGTCGCTTCCGCGCTGGCGCAGGGCAAGCCCGTTATCCATGTGCCGATCAACGAAGCCGATGGCATCCGCCTGCTGTGGCCGGGCGACGGCCCGGCCGCAGGTTCCTGGCACACCGCCCTGGAGCCACCGCAGCGCGCCTTCCATGCCGACGCACTGCGCGAAGTGATGACGGGCGCCATGCTGCCGCCAGAGCAGCCGGCCGAGCTTGCGGCATTGGCGAGTTTTCTGGCCGAGAAAGAGGAACTTCGCGTCCGGCGAATCGAATATCCGCTGCTGCTGGCGGTGACCGGAGCCGAAAAACTGCGCAGAAGCGCCTGGGACAAGCCGCCCTATGTTGCGTCCACAAGGGGTTATTGGTCCGGTTTCGACGTGGCGGTTGGCGAGCATCTGGAGGCCGCCCGCTTTGCCGTACTCGAGCGTGCCTATTGCTGGTCGGACAATCTGGCAACCCGCTTTGCGCAGTTCTTCCGCTCCGGGCATGTGGTGAACTTCGCCTTTTCCGCAGTCGCGGTGGCGCTGGCCCTGTTCGGCTTCGTGTTCGGAAACATGACCAAGATCGTCTTTGTCATCCTGGAACTGCTGCTGATTGCCGTCATCGTCGCCAACACCCGGGTCGGCCATGCCGAAGCCTGGCAGCAGCGCTGGCTGGATTATCGCCATCTGGCCGAGCGCCTTCGCCCGATGCGCAGTCTGAAATTGCTGGCAATCGCCAGTCCTCCTTCGGCATCGGCCTCCAGTCGCACCGGCAACCAGCGCTGGACCGACTGGTATTCGTCGGCCATCTGGCGCCAGCTGGCGCTGCCCCGGGGCCGGATTGGCGAGTCCGAGCTGGCGGCCCTGGTGGCGGTGATGCACGACGAGGAATTGGCGCCGGAAATCCGCTATCACCAGAAGAATGCGCAGCGGATGATGCATGTGAACCGCCGGCTGCACCGGTTCGGCTCGATCTGCTTTCTCCTGACGGTCGTGCTGTGCGTATCGTTCCTGCTGTCGGCGGCGCTGCTGGCCGGGGAGGCGGCCAAATCGTCGGCACTGCTTTTTACGGTGGCGACCGCCACGCTGCCCGCCTTCGGCAGCGCCGCCTACGGTTTGCGCGTGCAGGGCGATTTTGCCGGCAGCGCGGCGCGGTCCGCCGAAACAGCGGATGCGCTGCTGGAAATTTCGAAAGAGCTGGAGGGCTGCCCCTCACTCGCCCGGGCAGCCGCGCTTGCCAATGCAGCGGCCGCGGTGATGCTCGTCGATCTTGCCGAATGGCGGCTGACCTATCAACAGCGGGCGCTGGAGATACCGGGCTAAATTTGTCAGCTGACGGCAAATCCGGCTATAGGGTGGCAATGTTCGCCGATCTGGAAACCGCAGCCACCCTTGCCGACGGCGATTGCACCGTGCCGCAGAACTGGGCTGCCTACACCCCGGACGAGCATCGGGTGTGGGATCTGCTGTTTCAGCGGCAAGTCGATCTGCTCCCCGGCCGTGCTGCGCCGGAATTCCTGGCCGGGCTGGACATGCTGCGGCTGGATCAGCCGGGCATTCCCGATTTCGCCGCACTGTCAGACAAGCTGATGGCGGCAACCGGCTGGCAGGTCGTCGCCGTGCCGGGTCTGGTGCCCGATGCGGTGTTCTTCGAGCATCTGGCCAACCGTCGTTTCGTTGCCGGCCGCTTCATCCGGTCACGCGACCAGCTGGACTATCTGCAGGAACCCGACGTGTTCCACGATGTGTTCGGGCATGTGCCGCTGCTCGCCGACCCGGTTTTCGCCGATTACATGCAAGCCTATGGCAAGGGCGGGCTGCGCTCCATCCGCTACGGCGCGCTGCACAAGCTGGCGCGACTTTATTGGTATACTGTGGAGTTCGGGCTGCTCCGCACGGACGCGGGTTTGCGGCTTTATGGCGCCGGAATTGCCTCTTCGGCCAGCGAAAGCCGGTTCGCGCTTGATGATCCATCGCCCAACCGTATCGAATTCGACTTGCAGCGAGTGATGCGGACGCAATATCGGATCGACGACTATCAGCAGACCTATTTCGTGATTCAGAGCTTCGACGATCTGCTGCGGCAGACGCTGGAGACGGATTTCGCGCCGCTCTATGCCGCCCTCGATGCGCAGCCGGATCTGCCGGCGGACGCAATTCTGCCCACGGACACGATTGTCTCGCGCGGCACCCAAGCCTACCGCAGCGGCGGGCTGTAGGCGATCTCCAGCGCCGTTGCCAGGACGGCTTCGAACATGGCCTCCGTCAGCCGGCCGGTGTTGGTGTTGAGACGCGAGCAATGATAGCTGTCGATAAGCGTGACGCCGGTGTGCAGCCGGTGCACGGCGCCGTGCGAAAAGGGCATTTTGGGCAGTTTTCCGCCAAGCGCCTTGACGCTGGACTGGTGTGCGATCGCCCCCAGCGCCAGCACGGCACGAAGATTCGCAAGGGATTTCAGTGTGTTGATTAGGAAGGGGCGGCAGCCGTGAATTTCCGACACGTCGGGTTTGTTGTGCGGCGGCACGCAGCGCACGGCGTTGGTGATGAACACGCCGTCCAGCGTCAGCCTGTCATCGGCATGGGCGGCATACTGGCCGTGCGAACGGCCGAGCTTTTCCAGCATTGCATACAGCATTGCTCCGGCGTGATCGCCGGTGAACGGCCGGCCGGTGCGGTTGGCGCCGGCAACGCCGGGAGCCAGCCCGACGATGGCGAGGCAGGCATTGCCGTCACCGAAATCGGAAACGGGCGCGTTGTGCCAGTCGGGATGCTGGAGGCGGAGTGTTTCGCGGTAGCCGGCGAGCCTTGGGCAGAGCGGGCAATCGCGCCCCGGTTCGCTGCATATCGCGTCCATGCCGCGCCGTAGCAAGCAGCGCGCGGAAGCGCCACAGGTGGTTGTGCTCGGGCTGGGCAGCAACATGCCGCATGGCCGCCACGGCGCTCCGCGCAGGGTGCTGGTCGCCGCCGTGGCGGCGCTGGCCCGTGGCGGCTTTGCGGTCGACAGCGTGGCGAGCGTGCGTCACACGGCACCGATGGGCCCAGCGGCCCGAAGCTATGCGAACAGCGCCGTGCTTGGTTGCTGGAGCGGCGACCCTTTGGCGTTGTTGCGGCTGTGCAAACAGGTGGAGCGGGATTTCGGCCGCAAGGCTGGCCA